>VGXN01000005.1 GCA_016873335.1 Phycisphaerae bacterium
ACAACGCGATGGCGATGGCCTGAGCGCGTTCGGTTCCGCGGGTCCAGTTCAGCGCGGCTTCCAGAGCGCCGCGTCGAGAATGGACCAGAGATGGATGATCCATCCAAGCCAGATGAGCCAGAGCAAACCCGCTGCGACGAACATGATCACTGCGAGCAGGAGTCTCCCCTGCACCAGTTGCCCAAGCCCCGGGATGAAGAAGCTGCAGACCGCCGCGATGACATTTCCTGCTGAGCCTTGTCCGCCGTTTGCCATGCCAACCTCCAGTGAACGAAGACTACCCCGCACCATCCGTTTCGTCACCGTCAGCGCGGTATCGCTTCAGACGGGCTGCCCCCCGCCCGCCCGAATCGCACGTGCACGCGCCACTCACCTGGCTGCACGACGAGCACCCGGGCGGGTTTCCACTTCGCGATGGAACGCTCGAGCGCAGATCCGAGATCGATGCTGCCGTCGTCCGCATCCAGCGTTCGGTAGTCGACGTGGATTCCTTCCTTCTCCAGTGCCAAGCGAAAGTGACGCATCGCGCTCAGAAAGAGCGCTGTACGCACTTTCGATGAACGCACATGCGTGCTCTCCCCCATCACCTCCGCCATCCACACGCGATCGGCCGCAGCATCGAATCCGTCGAACGCCGCAGAGTCGCGGTTGAGTTGATCACCCAGACACACGATCAGGTTGCGTGTGCGCGTCTGCGGCATGGAAGAAGCCTAGGCAGCACGCGAGCGAAGCAGCGGAATGCACAGGAGTCCAGGCACGCCCAGCAACACCGACCAGCCAAAGAACGGGCCGTAATCGAGATGGCGAAGCAGCACGCCACTGATACTGCCGCCGATGGCACCCCCCACCGCCATGAGCGCAGTCAAAAGCGCATACTGCGTCGCAGCGACGCGGCGCTCGCAGAGCGACATCAGTGCGGCAACAAAGCCCGCACTGACCATCCCGCCGGCGAGACTCTCCACCATCACCACCGCCGTCAGCGCGGATAGCGGAGCAGGTACGACAGCCCCACCCGAAATGCTCGCGCCTTGCCGCCATGCAAGCCACAGGAACCCCGCATTGCTCACGGCTTGCAAGACCCCGAAGGCCCACAGACACGGGCGAAGTCCGATGCGCCCTACCAGCCAACCGCCCGCCACTGCCCCCACAATCGTGACGCCGAATCCGAGCCCCTGCCGGATGAAGGCGAGATCCTGCAGCGAATGCCCCAGTCCCTTCAGCAGCAGCGGCTCGATCATCGCGTTCCCCACCTGGTCGGGCAACTTGAACGTCAGGACAAAGAGCAGCAGGATCGGCAAGCGCGTTCCCCACTGGGACGCGAACAGGGCGAGCGGCTCCCACAGTGCGGCGCCGAATCCGTGCGCGGGTCGGTCGCTTCGCTGCGGTTCTGCCGCCCACAGCGTCACGAAGGCACCAACCGCCGCGAGCGCGCACGCAGCCGACGCCGCGAACGTCCATCCCCACACGGGCGCTGCAGCAAGGACGGCAAGACCAAGCCCCGCCCAGGCAATCCGATACCCGCTCACGAAAAGCCCCGCACCCTTCCCGAAGGCCTCGCGAGGCAGCACATCGATCTGATACGCGCTCGCGGCAATGTCGATGGTCGCGCTCGCGATCGCCGCCACGGCGAGCAGCGTCAGAAACACGCGCGCATCCCCTGGTCCGACCACACAAGCCCCAATCAGCAGCGCGGCTGCGATGACATGTCCTGCGAAGAGCCAGCTTCTTCGCTGCCCCAGCGTGCCGCACAGTGGTGGGCGCACATGATCCACGAGCGGCGCCCACAGGAACTTCAACGCGTAGGGCAGTGAAAGCAGCGAGAGAAGTCCGATCGCCTCGATCGACCACTGCGCCGCTGTTGTCCACGTGCGCACGACCGACGTCAGCATCAGGTTTGGGATTCCAGTGGAGAATCCAAGGACCGCGATGACAGCAAGCGTTGCGGCGCTCGCGCCTCCAACTGCGCCATCCTTGCGAACTCCGTCCGTGGAGATCATCCTGCGGTGCAGGCTAGACGCAACACAGCCGCGGTGCGGACCACGTGAGGTGTCATCGGATACTCTGCGCCCTGTGTACGGAAAGCACGCCGAGTGCGCGATTGCAGTGCTGAGCCGGCTCGCCGAACTCTACGACGATGGCACGACAAAGCTCGACGCAAGGGAGATCGCAAAGGTTCGCAACCTGCAAGCGCCGTTCGTTGCAAAGGTCTTGACGTCGCTCGCCCATGCCGGATTGGTCAAGGGCTTTCGTGGACCCACGGGCGGCTTTGTGCTCGCGCGCCATCCGCGTTCGATCACCCTGCGCGAGGTCTATGACCTGTTCGAGAGAACGGATACGAGCCTCAATTGCCCATTCGGCGGTGGTGTCTGCGGTGCGGGCGACCCATGCCCGCTCCACGATGTGCTCGTGCAGGTCCAGCGGGACATCGATCGATGTCTTGAGACCAACTTCGACTGTTTCCGCGTGGCGTATCAGGAACTTGGGCACCGCGCCACCGAGCATCCGCGCATTCCGCGGGCAGGACCGCGCACAACATTTCGTGCTCGAAGCACAGGCTCCTCCAAGCGCTTGTGAGCCGCGCGACGGCGATCACAACAGCAGCAGGCAGGCGACTGTGATGATGATCGCCGCACAGATGTTCAACTGAATCCCGACCCGCATCATGTGTCCGATGGGCAACTTGCCCGTCGAGAACACCATCGCGTTGGGCGCCGTGCCGACCGGGAGTGCGAACGCGAGGCTTGCAGCGAGCGCTGCCGCGACCACCATTTGATCGGCGGGCATGCCAAGTCCAACCGCCAGTGGCCCCACAATTGGAACAGCCGTCGCGGTCAGTGCAGTGTTGGAAGCGACCTCACTGGCGATGAGAAGCGTCGACACGAGGAGGAGCAGAATCGCCCATGGCGGCAATGCCACGAGCGACGACGCGCTCTGCGCGATGGACTGTGACACGCCGGTTCGGTCCATCGCATCGGCGAGGGAGAGCCCCCCACCAAAGAGAATGAAGACCCCCCACGGCAATCTCCCAAGCATCTGCACTGGAACAATCCGTGTTCCCGAAGTTCCCGGTTCAGGGAGAGCAAGCAGCAGAATCGCCGCAAGCACCGCGACCGCCCCATCGGTGAGCGGCGGCATCGGCACGCCAGCCGCGCGCGCCAACGGAACGCCGATCCATCCGAGGAGCGCCACCAGGAAGACCGCGAGCGTGATCCATCCACCCCGACTGATTCGGTCCTGAACAGGCTGTCGTCCACCGATCGATGCGGGCGCGAGACCTCGCACTGGAAGATTCGCCCGAAGCACGAGTGCCGCGGCAACGAGTGTCGCAACTCCGACAGGCGCACCGAAGGACACCCACCGAACAAAGTCCACCCCACGCGTATCGGGATGATCTTGCGCGTATCGGTTGATCCACTCGGCTGCGATTGGATTGGGCGGGCTGCCGAGGACCGTCATCACACCGCCAATCGTCGCACCATAGGCAACCGCCAACAGCAGACCACTTCCAAAGTTTCGCAGTGCAGGGGCAGTCGGTGGCAATGAGGCGTTGCCACGCTCAACGGCAGCAATCGTCGCGAGCACCATCGGCAGCAGCATGGCAACCGTAGCCGTGTTCGAAACGAAGGCGCTCACGAGAGCGGACACACAGAGAAACCCAAGCATGAGTCCGGGCGGCGATGGGCCGACAACCGCGATGACCGACCGCAGCAGCCGTGCCGCGATCCCATGCCGCTCCAATGCCAGCGAAAGCACGCATCCGCCTGCAAAGAGGAATATCAACTCGTTTGCGTAGGGCGCCAGCACCGCATTGCCCTTGCCTGCCCCGATCAGTGGCAGCACCACAACTGGGAGCAGACTGGTGACTGCAAGGTCCACGGGTTGAAGCGCCCACCAAAGAGCCATCCACCCAAGCAGCCCAATCGTGCCCGCCGCTGGTTCCGTGAAGTCCCCGAACCCACCGAAGTGCGGGTGGAACAGAAACCACAGCAGCGCGCCAACCATCGGCCCTGCGGCGGCGGTCCACAACCTTCCGGAACGCCCTCGAAGTTCGGCGGCATTCGTCGCCATCACGCCGATGCTCCGCGCACTGCCTTGCATGCCATCCGCCATGCCTCGCGAACAAGTTTCTGCCAGCGCGCGGAATACGCGGTTCCATCGCAGAGCGCGCTCGCCGCCATCTCCGACCGAAGTGAGGTCCGCCTATGCGCGAGCAGTGCCGAGTCCTGCGCGAGACCTGCCGCAATCGCGACGAAGGCATCGTCGCCCTCCGCCGCCCATTCCGCATGCCCAACCGCAGAGAGCAGCGACGCGCCAACGCGCGCCGCATGCCGATCACCCACGCGAGTCACCACTGGAACGCCCATCCACAGTGCCTCGCATGTTGTCGTCGTGCCGTTGTACGGCATCGTGTCAAGCGCCACATGGACACGTCCGTACAGCGCGAGATGCTCCTGCTGGGTCGGCAGATGGGTGACAATCTCCAATCGGTCGAGCGGAACGCCGTGCCGAACAAAGCGCTCTCGCAGAGGACTGACCACACTCTGATCCGACAGGAACCTGCTTTTGACAAGCAGCCGTGCATTGGGGACCGCGTTCAGGACGCGCCCCCACAGTGCCATGCAGGAATCAGAAATCTTGGAGGCGAGATTGAACGACCCGAAGGTGATCGGACCGCTCGGTACGCGAGCAGGCGAAGGCATCTCCGCGTGGGGCGTGTAGCAGAGAAAGCAGGGATCGATGCGCACGAGCTGCTCGCTGCAGGCCCCGTCGCTGCCGATTGGATCCGTGATCGAGTCCACCACACGGATCGCAACGCCGGGATGTCCCGTGGTGTTGGGATAGCCAATCGCAGAGATCGTGACCGCTGCAGGCGGTCGGTCGAAGACCGCCATCCTGCCCCCCGCCGTGTGCCCGCCAAGCTCAATCAACACATCCACACCGTCTGCCGCGATGCGCGTGCTGATCGCCGCATCATTCATCATGCCGACCTCCGCCCATGCATCTGCATGCGCACGGAAGTGCCGCGCGCCCGCATCATCGGCACCAGCATCGAGCAGCGAGTACACAGACAACGTCCAGTCCGATGGCTTTGCGTCAAAGAGTGCGACCACGAAGCGCGCCACGGGGTGCGCACGCAAGTCGGCGCTCAGCAGACCGACATGCAGCGGTCGCTCGGGGTTTGGGTCGTGTGGCGCTGGCATGCGAAGCGGCTGAACGCACCCGCGGTACTTCAGGTGTTCGGTCGCAACTTCCGCCGCGGGCAGTTCCGCGTAGTTGGTGAGCATCAGCAGCGTCGTGCGGATACCTGCATCGTCCACGTGATCATCCGCAAGTGCACGGATCAGTTCGATCGCTTCCGACAACCGACCCGTCGCTTCAAGCAGCCCGCCGAGATTCCGGGTCAACTCAGGCCAACCTGGCTTTGCTGCGAGTCCTGCCCGCGCCGCGGCGATGCCTGCGGCGATGTCATCGAGTTGATTGCACGCAATGGTGAGCCCCATGTAGGACAGCGGATACTTGGGATCAAGCCGAACGGCCTCCTCGAAGTGGGCGCGTGCCTCACGAAAGCGGCGTACCTGCATCAATGCACTGCCAAGATTGCTTCGGTAGGCGGGTGAATCGGGGACCGCCCGCACCGAGCGCTCAAGATGATGAATGCCCTGGGCATGCTGCCCGCTCTCCACGAGCGCAAGTCCAAGCGCATGCACCGCAGCCACATCGCGCGCGTCGCGCTGGACAAGAAGGCGCAGGGCGGCAATCGCCTGCGCAGAACGCCCCGCATGGAGGTCCTCAAACGCCCTTTGAATCACGGCGGGCGATGCCATCAGGCCGCCCCAACCTTCCTCGCTGGCGCACGGTCCTGCGATACTCGAGCGGCTGGCCTTCGCTTCACGTTCACCTCCACGGCCGTGACGAGTCGCGCCATGCTTCGCCGAACGCGGATTGGCGCATTCCGTCCGATGCGCAACTGCACGCCACCCACACCCGATGCTGCCTGCATCACCACAAGCGACGCACCCGGCCGCAGTCCGCAGCGTGCCGCTTTGCGCAGGAACTGCGGCGACTGATGCATCACACGCGCAACCCTCGCCGCGGTACCCGTCGGCAGACAGTCAAGGGGAACCCCCTGCACGGCGCGAATGCGCCCTCGTGCACTTGGGATTGGATCGCCATGCGGATCCTGCGACGGATGCCCGAGCAGCGCATCGAGCCGTTCGAGCACCCGCGGCGAAAGCGCGTGTTCGAGCCGTTCCGCTTCCGCATGCACCTCCGACCAGTCGAGCCCGATGAAACGGACGAGAAAGCACTCAATGATGCGGTGGCGGCGAAGGACATCGAGCGCCTTGCGACGCCCTTGGGTTGTCAGCGCAATGCTGCCATAACGCGGCGCCCGAAGCAGTCCGCGCCGTGCCAGCCGCTGCACCATGGATGTGACAGTCCCCTTCGTCAGCCCAAGTTCTTGGGCAAGACGCGCGACGCCAACCTCGCCCGTTCGGCTGAGGGACTCCACGGCCTTCAGATAGTTCTCCACGGTCTCGGTTGCCACAGCGAGAGGGTACCGCCACGGTGCGATGGCATGGATGTTGCCTGAGTTTGACTCATCAAACTCTGTTGGTACTCTGTCTCCATGGACCGCGACAGGCAGCCCACGGCGCCAACGGCAGGCTGGCGGCGTGCACGACGACAGCTGTCACTTCCAGAGGTGCATGCATCCATTCGGGTGCCGACTGGTCCGATCCGTTTGCGCACATGGTTGGCGTTCATCGGTCCGGGGCTGATGGTGGCGGTGGGCTACATGGACCCAGGCAACTGGGCGACCGATATCGCCGGCGGTGCCCGCTTTGGTTATGCGCTGCTCTGCGTTGTGCTGCTTTCAAACCTGATGGCGATCCTGCTGCAGCATCTCGCGGTGAAGTTGGGAGTTGTTGCCGAACGTGATCTCGCCCAGGCGTGCCGCGATCACTTCGGACCTCGCGCGAACTTCATCCTCTGGATCCTCTGTGAAGTCGCGATCGCCGCCTGTGATCTTGCGGAAGTCATCGGCTCGGCCATTGCCCTCAATCTTCTCTTTGGCATTCCACTCGTGTGGGGCGTCGTCATCACTGCAGCGGATGTGCTCTTGATTCTGATCCTCCAAGCACGCGGCTGGCGCGTGCTCGAAGCGGTTGTTGCTGCCATGGTTCTGCTGATCGGCGCTTGCTTCGCGTACGAGATCGTCGCGGCGCGCCCTGATCTCCCGGGCATGCTGCGCGGATTGATGCCGCGCACCGAAGTCGTCGTGAATCCCGAGATGCTTTACATCGCCATCGGGATTCTGGGGGCGACCGTTATGCCCCACAATCTGTACCTGCACTCGGCGATCGTCCAGACGCGCGCCTACCCACGCACCGAAGATGGAAAGCGCCTCGCCGTTCGCCTCGCGACCTTCGACTCCACGGCGGCGCTGCTCTTTGCGTTCTTCATCAACGCTGCGATCCTTGTGCTCGCGGCGGCCACGTTCCACAACTCTGGCCACGACGATGTCGCCGGCATCGAGGATGCGTACACCTTGCTCACGCCGCTGCTTGGCGCGCCGCTTGCGAGCACACTCTTTGCCGTCGCACTGCTCGCTTCAGGGCAGAACTCCACGTTGACCGGAACACTCGCCGGGCAAATCGTGATGGAGGGATTCCTCGACATTCGACTGCCGCCGTGGTTGCGCCGACTCATCACGCGACTGATCGCCATCGTGCCAGCCGTCATCGTTGCTGCGCTCTACGGCGCAAGTGGCGTGAACGACCTGCTCATTCTCAGCCAAGTCATCCTGTCGCTTCAGTTGTCGTTTGCGGTTGTTCCGCTCGTGTGGTTCACGGGCAGCCGCAGCAAGATGGGAACCTTCGTGAACACCCCGCTTCTCTCGGGAATCGCATGGTTCGTCACGGCGGGCATCGTTCTGCTGAACGGCTACCTCCTGCTGCAGATTGTCGTGGGCTGACAGGGTGGAGAGCGCTGCGGTAGGCTCTTGCGAACTATGTCCGACCAAGCACAAAACACCCTCCGCCAGATCTTTGCCCATCCGACCTCGCACAACATCCACTGGCGGGATGTGGTGCACATGTTCGAGGGACTGGGTGGCACGACGGAGGAGACCAAGAAGGAACACCTGAAGGTGAGGTTGCGCGGAAAGGAGATGACCTTCCGTGCTCCACACCACGGTCACCACTCGCTCGATGACAATTCGGAGATCGGACACATCCGACGCTTCCTCCGAGAGTGCGGACTCGAGCCCGCGAAGGAACACTGATCCCTTCGCGGCCGCGGGCGGTCACACCACAACTTCGGCATTCCGACCGGGCTCGAGATGCCACCGCCGCTCGTCAGAACGAGCGCGTTTTGCCATTGATACTTCGACGGTGCGCCCACCACTCCCACACCAGCGGCAGGACGCTAACGATGATGATGCCGATGACCACGACGCTGAAGTTGCGCTTGACCCACGGGATATTCCCGAAGAGACATCCGCCACCAAAGGCAACGACAACCCAAAGCGCTGCACCAAACACATTGAATGCAACGAAGCGCCGGTAGCGCATGACACCAACACCCGCGACGAATGGCGCAAATGTTCGCACAATCGGCACGAATCGTGCAAGGACCACCGCACGCCCGCCGTACCGCTCGAAGAACTTTTTGGTGCGTTCAAGGTGATCCTGACGAAGCCAACGGTAGCGACCTGAAAAGGCCGGCGGACCGATCCAACGACCGATGTGGTAATTGACCGCATCACCAAGCACCGCTGCGATGAAGAGCACCGTGGCAGTGGTCCAAGGATCGATACCGATGTCGCGTACGGCGATCGCCCCTGCTGCAAAGAGCAGGCTGTCGCCAGGCAGGAAGGGAAGAATGACGAGCCCCGTTTCGCAGAAGACAATCGCGAACAGAAGCGCGTAGGTGAGCGTTCCATGATCGCGCACAAAGTCCGCGAGGAACTGATCGAGTTCGGTGAAAAGCCTCAGGAATTCGTGGATCAGACCGTCCATCGGCTTTGCGTGGCGCGAGCTGCGCGCCCGTCGCTTCAGGCGATCTTGATGAACCGCGACACAGCCTGAATGTCAGGGATGATTTTGGCGGTGACCTTCAGCGGGAAGGTGGCGCCAAGGCTGGCGGACACGCAGCGGGTCGCCGGGATTCGCGAGGTCCACATTCGCCCACCGCGCTGATTGCGCGGATTCTCGCGGCCGCGGCGCTTCGCCACTCGGGTGAGCGTGCGCTGCACCGCCGGCTGAAGCCGCATGAGCCGCTCGATCGTCTTTCGATGACGGGGTGCAGCGGGCATCTTGAGGACGGAGATGGTGACGGTCTTGCCAGCGGTGAGGGCGGTCATGAGGGGCTCCTTGCGAAGATTGGAAAGATTACCCAAACCACACCGCTGCTGCAACGTCTGCGTTCCTCTGGAGGTCCGCAGATAATCGGACTCATCTCCGCGAATCGGCGGCAGGATGAACCACCGCAAGCGCATGGGTACCGCGGTCCGCCAAGCCCGCATCGACCGCGTCCCTGTACACGCGGTGCGCAAGCGCAGTGCCAGGAAGATTCAAACCAGCCTGATCACTCGCCTCGAGCGCGATTCCAAGGTCCTTCACAAAGTGCTCGATGCGAAATCCCGGCGCGAAGTCGCCACGCAACATTCGGGGGGCAAGATTGGCAAGGGTCCAACTTCCCGCTGCCCCAGCCCCCACCGACTCAAGCACCTTGTGCGGATCAAGCCCACTTCGCCGCGCAAAGGCGAGCCCCTCCACGACTCCCACCATCGTCGATGCGATCAGAATCTGGTTGACCGCCTTGGCCAATTGGCCGCTGCCCGCCGGTCCATGGAGAATCACAGTCTTTCCCATCACACGAAGCAGCGGCTCGGCGCGCGCAAGCGTCCCCTCGTCACCGCCCACCATGATCGACAGGCGTGCCTCTCGCGCACCGACATCACCTCCAGTGACCGGTGCATCCAACGCTGCAACGCCCCTCTCCCGCGCACGCTCGGCAATCTGAACCGCGAGTGCGGGGGTACTCGTGGTCATGTCAATCAAGACCGAGTCGCGCGGGGCGCTGCGAAGCGTTCCAGCGTCGCCCAAATGAACGCTCTGCACATCGGCGGGCATCGACACCATGGAGAAGATGAACGCGGCATCGGCAGCCGCATCGGACGGCGACGCTGCCCACTCCGCTCCAAGCGCGATGAGCGGCTCCGCGCGAGCACGCGTTCTCGAATGAACCCGCAGGGAATGCCCCGCGCGGATCAGGTGTGCAGCCATGGAGAGCCCCATCACACCTGTGCCAATCCAGCCAACTTGAACGGGAGTCTCCATGCCAATGGAGGTTACGCTTCACCCTTCATCGCGCCTTGACCAGAGGGCCATGAACCCATGCACAGCACGCCGCGTAGTACCCCAATGCAAACAACCATGACCAACTCAGCACACACCGACATCCGAGAGATTGAACGACAAGTCGAAGCAGCCAGCCGCCCCTTCCGCAGCCTGACGGATCAGATCCATCGGGTCATCGTCGGGCAGCCTGGCATGATCGAAGGCATGCTCTGCTGCCTGCTCACCAACGGTCATGTGCTGATCGAGGGCGTTCCGGGTCTTGCAAAGACCACGGCCATTGCTGCACTCGCGCGAGCCATCAACACGGGCTTCCGTCGCATCCAGTTCACACCGGACCTTCTGCCGGCCGACCTCATCGGAACGATGATCTACCGCCCCAACACGGGCGAGTTCACCGTCAAGCACGGACCGATCTTCTCGAACCTCATTCTCGCCGATGAGATCAACCGTGCGCCCGCGAAAGTGCAGTCAGCGCTGCTTGAGGCGATGCAAGAACGGCAGGTGACGATTGGCGAGCAGACCTTCCGTCTGCCCGATCCGTTTCTCGTGCTCGCCACCCAGAACCCGATCGAGCAGGAGGGCACATACGCGCTGCCTGAGGCGCAGGTCGATCGCTTTGCGATGAAGTTGGTCGTCCGTTACCCATCGGCGAAGGAGGAACGCACAATCCTCGATCGGATGGCGTCCACCGATCCCAAGACCACGGTCGATGCCGTCATGCAGCCGCAGGACATTGCGGCTGCGCGGCGCTTGGTGGATCAGATTTTCATGGAGGACCGCATCAAGGACTACATCGTCGATCTCGTCATCACGACGCGCGATCCGAAGCGCCATCGCGTGCCGATCGACGGGCTGATCCAGTACGGGTGCTCACCGCGTGCGACCATTGCGCTCACGCTCGCGGCCAAGGCAAAGGCGTTTCTGGATGGTCGTGGCTACGTCGTACCGCAGGACGTCAAGGATGTCGCGCACAACACGCTGCGGCACCGCCTCGGACTGTCGTACGAAGCGGAGGCATCGGAGCGAAGCGCGGACGACATCGTTCAGACCCTGCTCGATCATGTCCCGGTCCCCTGAGACCTGACGCCACCTCCACGCGACGACGCTGCCACAGGACGAGGGGACAGCCACCATGCTGACGAGCGAAACGATCCAGAAGATCCGACGCATCGAGATCCGCACGAAGCGGATCGTGCAGGATGCGCTGTCGGGACGGTATGTCTCCGCCTTTCGCGGGCGGGGCATGGAGTTCGAGGAGGTGCGCCCCTACATCGAGGGCGACGATGTGCGCGCGATCGACTGGAATGTCAGCGCTCGCGCAGGCAGCCCGCACATCAAACTCTTCCGCGAAGAGCGCGAACTGACGGTCTTTGTCGTGGTGGATCTCTCCGCATCACTCGGGTTTGGTTCGCGCCAGCGCACCAAGCGCGAACTCGTGGCAGAAGTCGCCGCGACGGTTGCCTTCAGCGCCACGCGCAACAATGACAAGGTCGGCCTGCTGCTGTTCACCGATCGGATTGAGCGGCATGTCCCGCCACGCAAGGGACGCCGTCATGTGCTGCGAATCATCCGTGATCTGCTCGCGCATGAAGCGGAAGGCACTGGGACTGACATGGCGGCTGCGCTCGACGAGATCAATCGCGTCCAAAAGCGCCGCGCCGTCGTGTTCGTCATCAGCGATTTTCTCTCGCAGGGATGGGAACGCCCACTGGCCATCGCAGCGCAGCGGCATGATGTGATTCCCCTGTGCATTCGTGATCGCCATGAGGAGTCGGTGCCGGCCGCGGGTCTTGTCCAGGCCTGCGATTCCGAATCCGGAGTCGTGCGCTGGCTCGATCTCGGCAGCCGTTCCGGGCGTGTGGCATTTGCAGCCGCCGCTGCGAACCGTGCGGAGGCGTTCGACCACGCCATGCGGCGCTTGAAGATCAAGCCGCTGGTGCTGCGAACAGACGAGGACTTCGTGCACCCCATGACCGAGTATTTCGAGCGTCGCAGCGGAGGGAAGATGCGATGAGGCTCGGCGCGATGGTGGCACTTCGTTCGCTTCTCTTTGTTGCGGTCATAGCCGTACTGATCGCACAGCACTCGGATGCGCAGACTTCGGTCGCACCACCGCCCGCCGCGCGCGCGATCGACGAGGAAGCTTCGGCAGACGGCGTACGCGCGCGCTGGACTCTCCCGAGCAATGTGGTTCAGGTGGGCGATGCGATCCCGTTCCGCCTGACGGTGTACACGCCCGAGGGCATCACGCTGGAGTTCCCTGAGATCGGGTCGACCAGCGGTGCCTTCGATATCCGCGGACTCGATCGGCAGTCGCGCGCATCAGGCAGCAACCGCGAATGGACACTCTCGTTCACCGCGTCCACATTCGATTCGGGCACTCAGCAGTTGCCGCCCTTCCAGTTGTCGTGGAAGGATGCGGCAGGCGAAGCGCGCACACTCGAGGTCGGTGGTTGCACGCTTGACGTGGTGAGCATTGCAGGCGATGCGGAGCCTGCTGCGTTCAAGGACATCAAGGGTCCGCTTGCCATGGATCTCGGCGGCGTGCCATCGTGGGTCACTGCGGTCGCCGTTGGCGCACTCGTGCTGCTGCTGATGACGCTGGTGATCTGGCTGATTCGCAAGCGACGCGCAGCGGCTCTTGAGCGAGCCATGACGCCTGATGCGTGGGCGCTCCGCGAACTGGCTCTTCTTGAGAAGGATGATCTTGTGGGCAAGGGGGATTACCACACATACTGGGTGCGGCTGTCGGGGATCATCCGTCAGTATGTCGAGCGGCGTTTCCACATTGCGGCCCCCGAGAAGACCACGCAGGAGTTTCTCGCAGCGGCTCGCGAGCACCCCGAGGTTGGGGCGGAGCACCGCCATGTGCTGACTGACTTTCTCCGCGCAGCGGACATGGTGAAGTTTGCCGCGCTGCGTCCCGCAGATGAGGACTGCCGCCGCGGACTGTTTGCTGCACGGGACTTCGTGCGCGATACCACCGCATCCGCACCTGAACGCCCATCCCCGCAAGAGGTGCGCGCATGACATTCCTCACGATTCTTGATCCATGGCTGTTGCCGCTCGCGCTCTTCGCCATCGTTGCCCTGCTGCCGACCCTGGATCGGCGCCGACATTCACCCCTGCGATACTCATCGCTCGCCATCGCGGCGCCGCTTGCCACATCCTGGGCCCTCCGCGTGCGCTGGCTCCCTGCGGCGCTGCGTGCGTGCGCCATCCTGATGCTGGGGCTTTGCCTCGCGCGGCCCGTGATCGCCAATCAGCAGACAAAGACCTTTGTCGAGGGTGCGGCAATCGAGATCGTGATCGACCGCTCAAGTTCCATGCGCGCACTCGACTTTTCCGTCGGGCGCAGCGCATCCGATCGCCTCGAGGCAGTGAAGTCCGTGGCGACATCGTTCATCGCAGGTGGCATGGGGTTGGAGGGACGCCCGAACGATCTCATCGGAGTCACATGCTTCGCACGCTTCGCCGACAGCCTCTCGCCCTTGACCCTCGATCACGGTTATGTGGTGGATGTGCTGCGGCAACTTGAGCCCGCGGGCGAGCGCGCCGAGGACGGCACCGCCATCGGCGATGCGGTTGCACTTGCCGTGGAACGCCTGCGCGATGCGATGAAGAACGCACCCAAGGGTGATGGCCGGCAGCCCATCGAGAGCGCTGCCATCGTGCTGCTCACCGACGGCGAGAACAATGCAGGCGACGTGGATCCGCGCATTGCTGCGGATCTGGCAAAGACCTACGGCATCAAGATCTATACGGTGGGCGTCGGGTCGAAGGGATCTGCACCATTCCCCGTCGGAACGGATCCCTTCGGGCAACCGATCATTCGGAATGTCGCGGTGAACATCGATGAGGATCTCCTCAAGGACATGGCAGCGCGGACAGGCGGCGAGTACTTCCGCGCCACGGACACGCAGAGCCTGCGCTCGATCTACTCGCAGATCGATGCGATGGAAAAGACGAAGACGGAACAGCGGCGCTCGATGCTGTACACCGATTTGGCTGTCCAGGCGGGTTCGTGGGGAGGATGGTCAATGCCACCCCTGCTCGCCATCGCTGCCCTCTTGCTTGCCGCCGAGATGCTGCTGACGAACACGCGGCTGAGGACCTTGAACTGAAAGGCACCCTGATGAACGGCATCGAGTGGAACAACCTCGCGGCGCTGAACTGGCTCTGGCTCGTTGGAGCGCTCGCGGTGCTCGTGGGCTGGACGATCGCGTGGCGCCGCCGTGCGATGGACACGCTGATCGAACGGGGACTGCAGCAGCGGATCATTGCCGGCGCCTCACGCATCCGACCTGCGGTGCGCTCGCTGCTCTGCCTTGCGGCGCTCGTATGCCTCGTGGTGGCACTGGCCGATCCACGCGCAGGACGGCAGGAAGAGGAAGTCACACGGCGCGGCGCGGACGTGATGTTCGTTGTCGATGTGAGCAGGTCGATGCTCGCGGAGGATGCGACACCAAGCAGGCTCGACCGCGCGAAGGCGTTCATCGATGATGCGGTACGGAAGATGGCTGGCGACCGGGCGGGCCTGGTTGACTTCGCGGGCAGCGCCGCGATGCGTACCCCACTCACGCTGAACTATGGCGCGCTGATGCGCAGTGTGGATGACCTGACGCCGAAGGATTCCGCGCGCGGCGGATCCATGCTCGGTGCAGCGATTGAGAGTGCGGCAAGCAGTTTTCCAAGCGACTCCACTGCTGGTCGGGCCATCGTTGTATTGACCGATGGGGAGGACATGGACAGCAATCCTGCCGCCGCAGCGAAGGCTGCGTTCCAAGAGGATGGCATTCGCGTCATCACGGTCGGGATCGGCGATCCTCGCGACGGTGGACGCATCCCCGTCGACGGCAAGGGCGGACGAACTTGGCTGCTCTACGAGGGACAGGAAGTCTGGTCCAAGATGGATCCCTCGACCCTGCAGGAAGTCGCTGATGCGGGCGGCGGGATTTTCGTGCCCGCAGGCACGGCACAGATCGATCTGGGAGAGATCCTTGAACGGGCGCTCGGTGATCTCGAGCGCAAAGAGTTTGAAACGACGACCGTGGTGTTGACTTCACCGCAGTTTCAGTGGCTGGCGGGTGCGGCACTCCTGCTGCTGCTCATCGAACTGCTGCTTCCGAACCGCCGTACCGTATCTGTTGCCGCACCGAAGGCGCGGCGATCGGTTCCGTTGGTGGAGGTCGGATCGTGAAGTCTCACCTGTTCATGTCAATGCTTGCCGCGTCTTGCGCGCTGTACGCATCAGCAGAGCCGCCGCCGGTGCAGCCTGCGCCTGCGCAACAGAGTGAGATGACCAAGCGGCGCACGATCGACCGCGACGCGTTCCGCGCGAGTGCGCGAGAAGGAATGCAGGCGCTGGAAGCCAAGAACTACACGAAGGCGCAGAGTGCGTTTGCTGCTGCAATCGCCGCAGACCCCACCGACCCCCGCGCCGCCTACAACCGCGGCGTTGCCGCCTACAAGAGCGATGACTTCCCAGTCGCAGGCGAGAGCTTTGCCGCATCCGGCAGTTCCGGCGATGCGGCTCTTGCCGCGGCATCGATGTACAACCAGGGCACCGCGTCCTTTGCCCAAGCGCTTCGCATGCTGCCGAAGGAGTCGGGAGCCGATGGCGCTCAGCAGCCAACAGACCTCAAGCCAGCCATCGATGCGCTGAAGACTGCCCTCACCCACTTCAAGGACGCTGTGGCAGCGGATCAGCGCGACCTTGACTCGCGCTTCAATGCCGAACTTGCCCAGCGGCTCCTCCGCCAACTCGAACAGCAACAGCAAGAACAGAAGCAAGAGCAGGAGAAGAACGAGGAGAAGGAACAGAACCAAGACAAGCAGGACCAGCAAAACAAGCAGGACCAGCAAAACAAGCAGGACCAGCAAAACAAGCAGGACCAGCAAGACAAGCAGGATCAAGGTCAGGACCCAAAGCAGGACCAACAGCAGGATCAGAAGCCCGGCGACCAGAAGAAGGATGGCGATCAGAAGGCTGACAAGGATGGTCAGTCAAAGGATGGGGGCCAGGACAAGCAGGATGCCAAGGAAGATCCATCGAAGGACGGCAAGCAAGACAGCCCTCCGAAAGACGGTACTGAGAAGTCAGATGAGGGTGCCACGGAGTCTGCCGCAGGTCAGCCGCAGACGGGGGCTCCGCTGACCCGCGAAGAGGCAGAGCGACTCCTGCAGATGGTGCGCGACCGTGAGAAGACCCGCGAAGATGCAAAGGAGCGTGCCAAGCAGGCGCAGCCACGCAGGGCGCCTGGCGGCAAGGACTGGTAAACCCATGCGTCACTTCATGCGCACTCTCCGTTTCTGGATTCCACAGGTCCTCGCGCTCGCCGTCAGCGTGTGTGCGCTGGCAGGCGATGTCGCATTCGATTTGTCACCGCTCCAAGGGTGGGCTGGTACGCCCGCGGTACTGAAGATCACTGTGCGCGACGGAACCACGATTGCCGATCCCGTGCTGCCACACGTGGACGGACTTGATTTCGTGCTGCAGTCAGGTCGACAGACGATGAATTCCATGCAGGTCATCAATGGACGAGTGACCCGTGACAACACGACTGTCCTGAATGTCCTCATCACGCCGAGGACCGCAGGCAAGTTCACCATTCCACCGATCACGATCGATGTTGATGGCGTGCAGCATTCATCCGGCCCGCTCACGTTCTCATCACTCAAGTCGGAAGCTGGCGATCTGCTGAAGGTGCAGGTCGTCACCGATCAGCCGACCCTGTGGGAGGGGCAGACCGTGAACGCCACGCTCCGCATCGAAGTGAAACCCTATCAGTCACGTGAACACCGCGTTACGCTGCGAGAGGGGGACATGTGGCAGTTCATCGATCTCGAGAAGTGCGAGTTCGGACCCTTCCAGCCGCGAATGCGCGAATTGCTGCAGTCCAATCAGCGCCCGCAGGGTCGAGAGGCGCTCGTCGATGGACAGTCCATGTTGGTGTACGAGATCACGGCGCCGCTCACGATGGGAGCGCCCGGCGTTCCGGATTACTCGGATGTGCGAATCGTCTGGAACTATCCCTCGCGCCTGACCGCAAATCAGGATTTCTTCGGGCGTTCAGAGTTGAGTGTGTCTGCGACTCGCCCCATCACCGCAGATGCCGCTAACTCTGGCATCGAGGTGAAACCACTGCCGCAAGATGGCAGACCATCGGATTTTGGTGGTGCAGTCGGTTCGTTCTCCGTCGAAGCCACGGCCAAGCCGCTCGCCGTTGGCGTTGGCGATCCGATCACCCTGACCTACCGCATCACCGACACGACAGGCGGAGGTCAGCTCGACTCTGTCGGACCGCCGCGGCTGGACGCGCCTGCGCTCACCGAGGACTTCCGCATGCCGACGGCACCACTCGCCGGCTCCGTCCAAGGCAACACCAAGACCTTCACGCAAACGCTCCGCCCAACCGCAGAGTCGGTTCGAGAGATCCCCCCCATTGCGTTTTCCTGGTTCGATCCAGAGACAGGTCGCTACGAGACAGCAGCGTCAAAGCCGATCGCATTGTCCGTCAGCGCGGTGGAACGCCTCACCACCGACGCGATCCTGGGCGGCAAGATGGCGCCGATCCAGAGTGCCCCAGCATTGGTCGCCACCGCTGGCGGACTCAGTGCCAACGCATCTGTCACTCCAGCGATCGTTCAGAGCCGACCTGTGGGCGCACTTTCTTGGCCACGTGTGGGCGCAGCGTTGATCATTCCGCCGCTCGCGTGTGCGACTGTTCTTCTGATGCGGCGCCGAAGGGATCGCCGGCTTGGAGACCGCGGGTGGGCACAGGAACAGGGCGCTCGGCAGCGCGCGACCGCGCGCGCGCGGACAGGTGCTGGCGCAGAGGCTGTACAGAGCTACATCGCCGACCGTCTGCACCGCCCAAGCGGTACGGTGACGCGTGCAGAGGCGAGCCGATGCCTGCGCGCTGCGGGCGCGGATGATGCTCTTCAGCAGCATGTTGAGGAGATTCTCAGCCGAGCTGAACGCGCACGCTTTGCGGCGCCAGGGGCTGCGCCAACCGCCACCACGGACGATGCGGCGCGCGCAGTTTCCTGCATCGCATCCCTGGATCGACTGAACTGGCGCGCGGCACGCGCGGGAACGGGAGGCGCCGAATGAAGGGCATTTCAACAGTCTGCCGTCTGCTGACCATCATTCCATGCATGCTCTGCACAGGCGCACAGGCGAGCGCCATGCCGCACATGGTTCAACAGACTTCCATCTCCGATCCCTACGCGGTCGCCGTTGAAGCGCAGCAACACTATGACGCAGGGATGGAGGCAGTTGCCACGGACCCGGAGCGCGCACACGCGCTGTTCGCCAAGTCAGCCGAGCTCTATCAGTTGCTCGCGGATGTACCCATTGCCAACGGCGAACTGAACTACAACCTCGGCAACGCATGGATTCAGGCGGGCGATTCGGGCAAGGCGATCGCAGCGCTGCTCGATGCGCAGTTGCTCTTGCCCGGCGACGCGCGCGTGGCTGCAAGTCTCACCCATGCCCGCGCACTCGTCGAATCAGGATCGTCGACATCGCACAGCACCGCCCCGCTTGACCGAGCCGCCGCCTGGTGGTCATGGCTGTCGCCGTCGGCGCGCGGCTTCACTGCGGCAGGCATGTGGACAGCGCTCTGGCTGGTGGTGGCATACGGCGTGTGGACACGCTGGAACGCCCGACTGCCGTGGCGTACCGTCATCACTTCGCTGGCGTTCACTGCGGCGGTTGTGACCGGGACGTGCGTGGCAGATGCCGTGCGAACAACGCTCCATCCGCCAGGAGTCATCACGAGCGAAACGACGGTCGCACGAAAGGGCAACGGGGAGGGCTTTGCGCCCGCATTCTCTGAGCCGCTCAAGCGCGGCATGGAGTTCACGCTCATCGAAGCTCGTCCGCAGTGGGTTCATGTACGGCTTCCCGATGGTCAGTCGGCATGGGTGCGCAGCGGCGACGCGCATATCGCAGGCGCCTGGGACACGGACCGAACCGCAAGCAGCCTCTGAACGCACCAAAGGAAAGGGCGTCCTCCTTCAGTCAGCAGGACGCCCAGACGCTGTTCAACGGAGAGGGTGAGATTCGAACTCACGAGCAGGACAAGCCCGCTACTAGTTTTCGAGACTAGCTCCTTCAACCGCTCGGACACCTCTCCAGAGCCGTGCCGAGTATAGCCGCGCGCGCCACGCGCCCCCCAGATTCAGCCTCAAACCTCAACCCCAATTGGCAAGAAGCGTTGTGAGATCTGTTCCATTCACTGTTCCATCATTGTTGAAGTCTGCCGCTGGAACGCTGTTCCCCCACGCTGCCAAGAGCAAACTGAGATCCGCCCCGTTCACCACATTGTCTCCGTTTACATCGCCTGGGCGTCGTTCACAGACATCAGCCGTACCGTTGCCATTCCCATCCGCACAGGTGGTACCAGCCCCCTTCCACGACGCGCCAGCTGCGGTGGCGTCCGCCTGCGAAAGAATCAAGCAGAATCCGTTGGGGAAGCAGGCTGCACCCTGAGGCGGTGGGCAGTTCTGCTGGGAACAGACGGTGTTGTCTCCGCGGTAGTTGCCGCCCTGCGCCGAACATGCGGACGGGCTCACTGGACCCACGCAGGAACCATCTGGCAAGCAGCATGCACCCGTTGGAAAGCAGGTGTAGGTGGCACAGACGCTGCCCTCCGGACCGGGGACACCGCCGGCGCCGATGCACGACTGATACGACAGCGCGACACATCCCCCCGTGGATGCGAAGCAGCACGCATTATTGCCTTGGGGCAGGCAGATGGTGGAACTGCAGATCGAACCGTCGCCGCGGTACGTCCCGCCCACGGACTGGCAGTTGGCCTGCGTCGAGAGCGAACAGTTGGTGCCGACACAGCACGCGCCCTGCGCGGGCGAGCACTGCAGCGGTGTGTAGGTCGCGCGCATCACCCAGTCACCACTTGGACGGCACAGACTCGGCAACTGTGCGAAGGTCTTCCAGCCGACACCGCAACCGAACGACCCGCAGTTGAGCAGGTACAGCCAGTTGCGCGTGGGCTGTGCAAGACCGCTGACATCGGTTGTTGGGAACGCATTGCTCGCGCTCGGTGGCGCTGTGAAGCACGGGTTCTGCGTCTGATTGTTGTGATCATCGATGCGGTAGCCAATCGAGAATGTCTGCGTCCCGTTGTCATCGAGGTACATCTGCTCGGGGTCCTGCGGATCAATCAGGAACTGCACATTCACACCGCTCGTGCCTGGAGGAAGAATGATGTGCGGAAGCATCTTTCCATCCGATGAGAACTCATACTTCGGTGTCCCAGACGGATTCCCTTCCCACACAAGGATGGACCACTTCGTTGTCGTCTGGACCGTTGCGTTGCTGGTGGCGAAGATGATCTCGGTCATGTCAAGCCGCATCGGGAACGCTGCGGCGGGAACCGTGAAGGAAACCGCGGCGATCTCCTGCTCAGCGAATCCCCCCTGCACGATGTAGGAACCGCCTGTGAAACTCGCGTCCGTATGCGCCACCGTTTGCGATGGACAGTTGCCTGCGATGCCACCTTCCGATTGCCCGCCGCGGCGATAGATCGCCTGCATGGTTGGGATGTCTCGGGACGCGGACCAGATCGGGAACAGACGGCTCGAATCGACAACCTGTTGCTCCCCCACGACCGCTGGCGGCGCATCACTGGCTGCGTGCGCGTCAACCGCACACCACATGGCAAGCGTGAAACACAAGGTCGTCGCACATGATCTGATTGCCATCTGAGCGTCTCCGTGAGGGGTCTAGACCGATAGCCGTGCAGCCCACCCCGGCTCCAAAGAACATAACTCCTCCCCACTTGAATGCAAGTGAGACAGCCCAAGAATTAGCACAAGACCCATCTTGGGCGCAAGTTTCAGCCTTGCGCCGCGGTGCAAGTCTTACCGCGCTTCAGCGGGCAGGTTCGAACGCTCCCAGTCGATGGTGATCTTGTCCGTTGCGATCTCCTCGATCACAACCTCGAAGTCGCTCCGACCGTTGCGTTCCACCAGCGGTCGCGCACCAGCGATGAGTTCCGCGATGCGGCGCTGGATCAACGCAGTGAACTTGAACCGACCACCGACCTTGGCAATGATTTCGTCACTCTTGAGCGCGTCGTGCATGGTGGAAGTGCCTTTGGGAAGCCCAATAGAATAGCGGAACGACGCGTAAGAGGCAAGCCGATGCCCGAGGCACGAAGAGTCTTCACCAGATCGATGCGAATCACGACCGGATCGGACTTTCAGCGGGTCTATTCCCGCCGTGTCCGCAAGGATCTCGGCTGGATCGTCCTGCATGCGGACTTGAATGGGCGTGGGTGCACACGCTTGGGGCTCTCCGTGGGTGCCCGCGTTGGCGGCGCGGCGCAGCGAAACCGCATCAAGCGTCTCACCCGCGAGGCGTTTCGCCAAGTGCACGCACAACTGCCAGGCGGCGTGGATCTGGTTGTGTCCGCTCGAGTGCCGCAAGCACGCCCCCTCGGCGACTACATCGCCGCGCTCACATCCGAAGTACCACGACTTGCCCGCGCCCTCCTCGGGTGACGGCACCCACAGGGACACATCTCACGGGACCGGATCATCACCGCATCCGCCCCACGGGTGACAGCGCGAAAGTCGGCGCAGGGTGAGCCATCCGCCACGCCAGGCGCCATGCCGCTCGATCGCCGCAGCCGCGTAGACGGAACACGATGGGTGGAATCTGCATCGCCCACCAAAGATCGGCGACAGCAACCACTGGTAGAGCCGAACGCCTTGCACGCAGCAGCGTGCAGCGATCGATGGCGACCGCTGCATGTCAGGCCTCCTCAACGACCGGATTGCGAAGCACGCCGACGCGCTCGATGCGAATCTCAACGACATCGCCCTGCCGCAGGTAGCGCGGCGGCTTTCGCGCGTGCCCCACCCCGGATGGCGATCCTGTGAGGATCACCGTACCGGCGAGCAGCGTCATGCCACGCGACAGATCCGCAATGAGCCGTGCCACAGGGAAGATCATCGACTCCGTCGATACGTCTTGCATGCACTCACCGCTCACAAAGGTTTGCATGCGCAGCGTTTGCGGATCACCGACAGCCGCCGCCGGCACAGCCGCCGACAGCGGGCAGAATGTGTCGAAACTCTTCCCTCGGCTGAACTGCCCCCCCGCTCCCTCATTCTGCCACCAACGCGCGCTCACGTCGTTGGCGACCGCGTAGCCGCCAACACATTCGAGGGCGCGTTCAAGCGGCATGTCGCGGCAATCCCGCCCAAGAATGACCGCCAACTCGCCCTCATAGTCCACCTGCGGTCCGCCCTCGCGGCAAATGGCCGGGATCACAATCGGCTCTTCGTGCCCAATCACCGCCGCAGGATTCTTGAAGAACACCATCGGCCGCTGCGGAACGGCATGCCCCAGTTCCTTCGCATGGTCGCTGTAGTTGCGCCCGATGGCGATGATCGCTGGCGGGCGTGGCGTCACCGCGTCTCCGCCTTCGAGCGTTTGCTGGTCTCTTCCGCTTCACGCCGTCGCGCCTCCTCGGCGGCGACTGCGAGCCGATGCTCCTCCATGCCAGGCGGCTCGGGAAGCACCTGCGCAAAGGGCACCATCTGCGAGATCGGATCGAGGCTGTACTCCGCTTCCATCGGTCCGCGCACGAGGTCATACACCATCCGCCGCTCCGCCTCGCCCGCACGGTTGTAAATCGTCAGGCGGTCCATCAGTGGCTGCGACGGATCCACAAGCACATTCGCGAACACATCGCGAACACTCGTCCGCAGGTCGCCGATCAGGGCCGCCATCCGCCGTTCACCGAACTTGTTGACAAAGTCGGCAATCTGGCTGCTTTGAAAGTAGTCAGTCAGGTCACGCGCGAACTTGAGCGCCTCCTCGAGCACCTTCGGACGGTCGAGCAGCAGCCCTTCGCGGAAACCACGCTGCAGCGAGGCGTAGACATCGCTGCGGGCGACATCGGGAGCCAGTCCATACTCGCCATAGGTCGTATTACGAACGAAGACTTCCAGCGGCGCCTCGTACTTGTTGTTGGGAACAAGCCCGCCGCGGCCAAAGAGATTGTCCAACTTGGTGAGGATCTCTTGGGCTCCCTCAATATCCCCAAAGCGGTAGAGCTCGCGAACTGCCTGGGTCATGTAGTTCTGATAGAAGTCACAGAATGTGTCGCCACCGCCACCACGCGTGCCGTAATGCTTGCGGTAGAGTTCGCCGAAATAGCGCTCGATCGCCTTGATCCAGCGTGGGTCGTTCAACCTCGTCGGGTTGTCGCTGCTGAAGACGTCGTAGCCCATGAGTCCCGTGCGGGCGAGTGCCTGCATCGCGTGAATGTTGACTCGGTCAGTGTTGAGAACTTTGTAGATGTCGTCGGGTGCCTGACTGCGCTTTGCCGCGGTCGTCGTGCCCTTCTGTGACCAGTAGAACGCGTGGCTCTGCGGGTGACGCCAGTCGAAGGGCCCGAAGTCGCGCGTGTACTCCCACATCAGTGCGGGATCCATGTTCAGCGACTCCAGCAGCACCTTTCGCCGCAGGAACGGAAGGAACTTGGCGAGTGCCTCGCGCGACTCGGGCTTTGAAAGCACCGTGTCGAGCGCGAGATACACGGGATCATTGCGCTTGAAGGTTGCCTCCAGTCCCAACAACTTCGCGTAGCGGCTTGACTGCACTCCCTCCCAACGACCGAGGTTCATCAGGAAGTCCTTGTCAAGCCGGAACTGGAAGCGCGCATCAAAGCCAGCGAGGTTCGCTCGAAGTTCATCCAACATCCGCTTCACGCCCGGCTCACGCAACTCCAGTTCGTCGATCGTGTGCGGGGCATCCTTGATCGCTGCGATCCACTGAATGCGGTCCGCGAAGGAGAGCGGCGGAACTCCAAGCAGCAGTTGCCATTCGCGCGCGAACTCCCGCTTGTAGTACAGATGCGCATCGTCGGCGACGCCATCGAGCTTGTGCGCCATCATGAACGCCAGTTCCTTGTGCAGGATCAGATCGTTCGGGTTGTAACGGAGCCCCTCATCGCGGATGAGATTGAACCCAGCTCGCACCCACTCCCACCGCTCCTGCGGCGTGTCCGTCATGACCGAAATGTTGTAGGTCATGTTGTGACCATGAAATCCCCAGACATCGCCAAAGCGCGGCTGGAGTTTGGTGATGAGCGAGGCATCCGCCATCGCCTCGAAGAAGAGCCCCTTCTCCCTCATGATGTTCGTCTTGATCCAGAGGTAGTCGACAATCAGGCCGCGCAGCGCGCCGATCGCCGTACCGATTGCCACGATGGGAGGCGCGCCCTCCACGGAGACATCCGTATAACGCAACGCCTTCTCATCGCTGATGCGCAGGATTTCGGGCAGCAGGCGCGACCCCGCGAACAGTGCGGCGACTGCGACCAGAACACACGCCAGTTGCATCAAGCGATCGCGCACTTCAGCCCTCGCCTCCGCTGTAGATCGCGATCTCCTTGCGCGAGAACGCCCAACCGCCAATGGCGAACGCCAAGGCGCTCCACAGCAGCCCGATGAGACCCACGGCGCGCACCACCGATCCCCACGGGATCACTCGCCCATCGACGAGGTCGGTCGAACTCCCGACCGAAGCGAATGGCGCGAGCACCCACTGCACGCTCCCCACAAAGCCTTGAATGAATGCCTCGAAGACCTGCATGAACCAGGGCGCATCGATCGGCACGGCGAACTGCTCGACCGCGATCTCCAGGAAGGGAGACATGGAACCGACAATGAAAATGGTCATCGCCACGAGGACAGCCACGGGGAAGGACAGGATGCCCGCAGCACTCACCCCAAGCGCCGCGATGAACAGCAACTTCCCCCAGTCGACCAACATGGCACGCAGGAAGTTTCCCTCGAACCCGCCGACGCGGTGCAGCACCTCGAGTCCGTCGGCATCGAAGTTCAACGACCACGGTGCCTGAATGATCCGCCCACCCTGCATCATCGCACCGTTCACAATGGTCACGCGCAGCGTTCCATCCTCGGCAATCGCCTCCACTGGTATGCCGAGGACATTTCGCTGCACGGGGACATACTCCACGAGCTCAGGCGGCAGATCACCAAACAGGAACGAAACGGGGTAGACCTCGTGCGTACTGTCCGGTCCACTGTGGAAGGTGTACCGCAGCATCGGTGCAATGCCCGCCTTTCGAGCCTCGAGAAGGCCCGAGAACGTGTAACTCCGCGAGGCTCCTGCGGCGATCGTGCGCTGTGCCGAGGAGAACTCCGTGATCTTCTGCACGCGGAGTTGGCGCACAACATCCGCTTCTGACTTTGCACCCGCTTCGATCTCCCCGCGAAGCACCGTATCGTTTTCAATCGCACGGTTGACCGCATCACGAAGTTCGATCGGATCAATGCTCTTGTACACGGGCCGTTCTGTGGCGCGGGCCACGAGCACCTGGCTCGTCAGCGCCGCAGCATCCTCCATGCTGCCCGCAGGTCGGGCACTCAGGAGCGAAACCTGCACAAGCACCGCGGCACCAGCCACCGTCAGGATCAGCCCATCGAGAACCGCGAGTCCAAGCCACTTCCCCGCGAGGTACTGGAATCGCGAAACGGGTTTGGTAAGCACACTCCAAATCTGACGGTCACGAATCTCGAATGCGACGGTGGCACATGCAAGCAGCAGCGTCAGAAACGCGGCGACGAGAAAGACCAGCCCCGTCCCCCTCGCGATGAACGTCTGGACCTGATAGCGCAGCGGATCACGACTGGAGATGAACAGCGGCAACAGCGGCAGCAGCACCAGCAGTCCACCAATGCATGCCAACGAAATCCGCTGTCGAGTCGCCTCGAGCAGCAGCGTGTGGGCAACACCCGTGATCGCTCCTGCGGGAGACAGCATCCGAAGTGCCAACTGTGTCGCCACGAGAAACAGAAAGAGCAGGATCCCGATGCCCGTGAACGCAACAAACAACTGCATCTGTCCAAATGCAAAGCAGGCAGTCGCGATCGGCGCGGTGACAAGCGTGATGCCCATGAGCGGCAGCGCAAGTCCGAGCCAGATCGCCAACACCGCGACTCCTGCAATGCCGATCCCGATCCCGCCAACCAGCAGCGGCTGCTCGACGACTTGTGGTGGTGCCCACCGCGGCGCTTGGATTGCAGCGATGAACGATGCAAACGCAGGAACATCGTCGATCGTTCCGGCTTCGTTGAACATCTCTTGTGCAACGAGTTGCACGCGCGCGCTCCCCACCTCCCGCCCGTTCAGTTGCACGGTGCCCCGATCCACAAGGTTGATGGCCTGCGGATTGCGTTCCTTGATGTTTGCTTCGCGAAGGACACTCGCAATCTCGCTGACAAGTTGCGCATGCTGCAGCGAGGACCACCACAGCGGCACGACGGCTGCACTCACAAGCACCACAGCAAGCACGGTCAGAAGAACGCGGCTGCCAACCCGCTCTTGCCACACGGCGAAGCGTTCAAGGGCACTTCCAAGCCAGTTCACTTCGGTCGCGCTCCTGAGCCGTCAGCCCCTCCATCCGGCTCGCGGTTGTCGCTGCCCCCAAGCAGTCCCTCGATCACCGACTTGTCAACCGTCTCGGAATCCGCCTTTGTTGCGGCAGCACTCGCAGGCTTGGCGGTACGCGTGCCATCCGCCCGCTGCAGCTCCGCAATCGTGTCCATGTGCGGTCCCCGCACAACGGGGGCGGACCGAGCGACCGGTGCAGCCAGCTTCGACTCCGTTGCTGCGCGCTCAAGGTCAGCAATCAACGCGCCAGGCTGTCGCTCATCGCCCTCGCCTAGGAACGCGGCGGTTGGGCCACCCCGCATCGCACCGCTCGTTTCCACCTGCTCGGCCCGAGCGGCGTCGACGATCTGCAGGAAGAGATCCTCGAGGCGCTGTCGCGGCGTCTCCACGCGATCGATCGCAACACCAACCTCACGCCGAATGGCGGCATCCACCTTCGAAATCGTCGCCGCATCCAAGCGTGGAAGATGCAGCGTTGTGTGTTTCGTATCACGAAGGAGCTCTTCTGCGGTTCCCGATGCGCGAATCTTTCCCCCATAGAGAATCACCATGCGATCACAGACATCTTCCACATCGGCAAGCAAGTGCGAAGACAGCAGTACTGTCTTGCCTTTGCGTCGCAAGTCGACAAGCAAGTCCTTCACCTGCCGCGTGCCGATCGGATCGAGCCCTGATGTGGGCTCATCGAGAATCAGGAACTCAGGATCGTTGATGAGCGCCTGCGCGATGCCAAGGCGGCGCGCCATTCCCTTCGAGAACTCACCAACAACACGGTGCGCAGCCCCCTCGAGCCCCACCATCTCGAGCAGTTCATCCGTTCGACGACGACGGGTTGTCCGCGGCAGCCCGAACAGCTTGCCGAAGTAATCAAGCGTCTCCCTCGGATTGAGGAAGCGGTACATGTATGTCTCTTCAGGCAGATAGCCCAGTCGAGCCTTGACGGACACATCGGATGGATCGCGTCCAAACACGCTGAGCCTGCCCTTTGACTTCCGTAGCAGCCCAAGGATCATCTTGATGGTGGTGCTCTTTCCAGATCCGTTTGGACCGAGCAAACCAAAGATCTCATTCGGTCGGATCTCGAACGTCACCCCGTCCACGGCACGCGCCTTCGCACGCAGCCAGAAATCGGAGAATGTCTTGACGAGTCCTTCGGCCTCGACCACCGTCCGAACACTGCCTTGCCCGCGTGGGTTCATGCCGAGCCTCCCGTCAGTCTTTGCCGAACGCCTTGGTGCCCGACTTGTCGAGTCGCCGCCCTGGCGCATCCGGAGTAATCAGCCGAGAGCCAAGTTGGAACGAGGGAAGGTCTGCCCCGATCGCAGCGGCCGCCGCCTTCTTCCGCTCGAGTTCGGCATCGCGTCGTGTCTGCATCGTGTCAGGCGAACTCCGCACCCGGAGCACATAGCGCCCGAGGTTGTCGGGCACCGAGAACACTTCAACTTCCTCTTGGTTGACCACCTGCCGTACCGCATCCAGCCACAACTGCCGAATCAGCTGCCGTGGATTTTCCTGAAAGGTCGCCGCCAAACTCCCGACCCGACGCGCTTCCTGCGCGAGTGCAGCCGTCACCGATGACTGCTTCGATCGCGCCTGCGCAATGATGCGCGCAGCCTCGCCGCCGATATCAGGCTGTTCGAAGCGTTCGCCAATGCGCCGAAGCAGCGCGTCGGATGCAGCCACATCACCCTTGGTCAGCAGCATCTCGTAGTCGTGGATCATGTCGAGCACCTCGGCGAAGCGTGGACCTGCCACACCAACCAACTTCGTGTTGGCGTCCTGACGCGCTCGCTCGACATTGGTCTTCATCTCTTCGCGCGCCGTCTGAACGCGGCGCAGTGCCCCCCGCACCGCAAACGGCGCGGTCCGCTCAAGAATGGTCACCGAAACCACCTCAATGCCCGCATCCATGCCGCGAAGCGTTGCCTGCATCCGCTGACGGATCGCCAGCGCAGGAGGCTCCCGCTGCTCAAGAAACTCTGGCAATGTCATCTCCGCAACGGTCGAAACCGCAGCGCGGCGAAGCACCGCGCGCATCAGTTCGGCGGCGCGCTCCGGATCGATCAGACGCAGCATGGCAACGGGATCAACCACCGTCCACTCCGCCGAGAACTGCGCGTGTGCGAGGTCGCCATCCGCCGTGAGCAGTGATCCATCGCGCCCAGGCCGGATCGGATCATCGGCACTCGCGGCATCGGTCGCGGCTTCGATGGTCACATCTTTGAGCGCACGCTGCGGCCAGAACGACTCGCGCACCTCAAAGGTCTGCCGCTGCGACAGCGTGACAAACTCGCCGATGGGCGTTGGCCAGAACGGATGCAGTCCAGGCGTGACGACCTGTCCATCGCCCTCGCCAACAACCCGCCCAAACACGGTGCGGATTCCGGTGACACCCTCAGGCACCGATTGGAATCCGGAGAAGAGGAACGTCACAACCAGCCCGGCGATCGCGATCTGGAGAACCCGGTAGGACAGCCGCAGCGCCTCACCAAGACTCTGGTTGGCAGGATCCATCGCGGCGCGGAGGCTGGCCCGTTCGCTTGCAACATCCGCCACCTGCAGGGTGGCGCGCTTGCTCGCACGCTGTGCGCGCTGCGCCTCCTCGGGCGACTCAGGCTCGTCCAGGGGATCGACCGCCATCTCAGCGCTGCTCCTTGCCCGTTGGTTGTGCGAGATACGGTTCGCGCGGCTGCGGGATTCCCGCGGCGCTCCCCGCTTCGTTCAGATCAAGCAAGTGGAACGGCGCTCGATTGAGGTCCGTCACGAAAGTGGTGCTGCCAGACAGCGACCCCTTCAGCGTGTCGAGCCATGCCAAGAAAATCGCGAGGTCCGCTTCCTGCTTCATGAGCTGGTAGTAGCGAGTGGACTCCTCGTTGCCAAGCGCCTCGATTTCCGCCGCCCACTGTGCAGCGAAGTTGCGGATCGTGTCGGCTGAACTCGCGGCTTGGCTCTTGATGGCCTCGGCTTCCGAGTTCCCCTTGGACTCTTCCAGATTCGCGAGCGTTTCCTGAACCGCAGCCATTCGCCGAAGAACGGCCACGGACGTCTTCGGCGGCAGAACCACCTGCGAGATTCCAACGCTGACCGGCTCGATGCCCGGCAAGCGAGTGGCCTTCATGTCGGCAAGGATCGAAGCTTCCGCCTCCCCAATTCGACTCGATTGACCGATGAGTTCCGCGAACGTGAATCCGCCGACTGCACGCACCGCACCTTGCAACTGCACGCCCAACTCCTTTCCTGCCGCATCAAGCGTCCCATGCGACACGAAGAACTGGAGCGGCGCATCGCCTGTCTCCTGCACACGCCACAGCAGATATGCCTGCACAAGCACCTGCTGACCATCCTTGGTGAGAACGGTCTCCAGTGGGCTCTCGATGAATTGCAGACGAACATCGAGCTTCGTCACCTGATCGATGAAGAGCGGCGCCTTGAGGTGGAGCCCCGCTTCGCGCTCCACCCCTGCGGGCTTGCCGAAGCGGGTCAGCACGGCGATCTCATGGAAGTTCACGGTGTAGGTGGTGCTGAAAAGCACAAGCACTGCGACAATCACGACCGCAACAACGACTGGAAGTTTTCGCATCATTTGTCCTGCTTCTCCAAATAGTCCCCAAGATTGAGTCCCGACTCGGGCTGCTCCATCTGCACATCGATGTCCACACGCGATGGATCCACAGCCAACACATACTTCACGCGGGCCTCCGAGAGTGCGCGCGTCAGTACCGCCATGATCGCGCGCTCGCGGTAGAGCGCGGGTGCGGCGCGGTACGAGGGAGCCTGACCGAGCACTTCACTCGCTGTTGCCCGCGCGCGCATGAGCATGTCCCAGCGCCGAGCTTGCGCGATCGAAATGACGCTTGCCGCCTGACCGCGCGACTCCACGATCATTGCTTCAATCTCGGCACGCTTTGTGCGCGCCGCCTGCGCATCCTTTCCCGACTGACGCTCGATCACTCGAAGCGCCTCGATCGATTCAACAATTCGCCTCGCCTGCTCGGGCGAACCTGCCAATGTGGACATGGTGGTGTTGACGAGACGATTTGCCTCATCGACAACCTTGCGGGCATTCTGCAGGTCGATCGAGAGATCCTCAAAGCGGCCCGATGGCTCGCCCGCGGGCGGTCGCAGTACAGGGATCTGAATACCCACCACTTCGATTCCGCTTTGTGCCACATCGAAGGCACGCTGAATGCGCTCCTTCAGACGGCGGACCAGTGAATCACCCTGCGGCGAGAGCACCTCATCCGCACGGAGTGTCGCGAACAGTTGGGTGACCTCCCGAAGTGCGATCGCCTTCAACGCGCGCTCGCGCATGTCGAGCGGCGTTCGGCGACTGCGTGCGTCGGAGGTAAATCCAAGGAAGTCCAGCAGTGCGCCAGCACGGATTCGATAACTCAGCACGATGTCCGCATCGATGAGGGCGAACTGCGCCGCGACTGGCGATCCGTCGGACTCCAATGCCCCGGAGCCGCCCGCACGACTGCCGGTTCCACTGGCGAGCACCACAAAGCCAGGTCGATTGGCATCGGGCTCGCCCTCGATCACCCATGCGTTCACGCTCTCGTTCTTGAGGGGCGCAGGTCCAAGCACGACGGAGCGAACCTGTCCGACATCGAAGCGTTCCACAGACTCCAATGGCCACGGCCACTTGAACAGCAGCGTGCCCGAGGCCACATCGCCGACAATTCGCCCGCCGCGCAATCGAACCGCCTGCTCGCCCGGCTGCACCACCACCACCATTGATGTGAGAAGAAACACGACCACCGCCAGCACTGACAAGCGCGCCACACTTCGGAGCAGGAGCTGGTACCCCCACGAACTCGTGATGTCGAATCCAAACTGATAGTTCACAGCCTCATTGATGCTGCGAACGATCGAATCCGGTGCGGCGGCAAGACCGAGCAACTTTGAGTCGAATGCAGGTCGCGGCGCATCCTCGCGGCGACGCGGTCGATAGATGTTGAGAATGAGGTTGAGCAGGATCTCTGCCGCAATGAGTGCGGCAAAGACGGCGATGCCATACGCGACTCCCTCCAACACATTCGGCTTTCGAAAGACCTCAAAGACGATGCCGACCGCGATGGCAAGCAGAACGAGGGCGTTGCCGACGCTGGTCCCCGCACCACCACGAAGATTGGCCCAGGCCGCCTGCTGCGACATGCCTGCGACGAAACGCGAAAAGATGAAAGTGCCAAGCGCGAGCGCCGTGCACAGCGCCAACTGCCAGCCGAGGTTCGCACCAACACCGAATGGTGTCGCCGTTGCCGATGCATCGTCCAATCGCCGCAACCAGTCGATCGTCAGATAACTCAGCACCCCGAGCGCCAACGCAACGAATGCGCTGACCGTCGGCATCAGCCAGCGGTGCATCGATGCGAGCCGACGCGTCGCGACATCGCTCTGCTCCCGACCACCCTCGAAGACGCTCCGACCGGAGGTACGCAGTTGCTCAAGTTCCTCATTCTCGAGTGCCTCAAGGCGCTCCAGCGAGTGCTGATGAAAGAGCACGATCAGCGAGAGCCAAGGCAGGATGCCGATCAGCACGTAGAAGGAGGCGAGCGTGATCGCCGAATCTCCCGCAATCCGACCAAAAACTGCGAGGAATGTTCCGAGCACCAGTTGGATGCCGAAACCGATCCCGCACACGCGGGTTGCCTGCTGATAGACGAACTGATCGCGGACCATTTGGGTGCACACTGTACGCAGAATTCAGGATCATGGTTCGCAACTGGGGGCCTTCAAACTGACCCGATGAAGGCAACATCCGTACCATCTCGGCAGCGACGAGAGCGTCATGATCGGTTTCTTTGAACAGGTCCTTGCGATCCTTCGAAACACATTCCTTGAGTGTGTTCGCCAACCAGTCTGTCTGGTGATCATTGCCGCAGCGACTCTCTTGGTCCTCATCAGCAATCCGCTGTCTGCGTTCACCATGATGGATGATCAGCGCATGTACGTGGACATCGGACTGTCGACGGTTTTCATGTCGGGCGCAATCCTTGCCGCATTCCTCGCCACAGCGGTCGTGCATCAGGAAGTGCAAAGCCGCACGCTGCTGCTCGTTGTCTCGAAGCCTGTTCCCAGATGGATCTTTGTGCTTGGGAAGTTTCTTGGTGTCACGCTCGCACTGCTGGCCGCCACCGCGCTGCCAGCTTTCTTCTTTCTGCTCGTCGAGGTGCATGGAGTGATGCAGACTGCCGCGACACCGTTCCATCTTCCGGTCCTGTTGTTCGGTGCTCTTGCGCTCCTCACCATCGTTGCCATCGCGATCTGGTGCAACTTCTTCTATGGATCGTCCTTCCCCGCCGTCGTCTGCGTTGTCGGCGTTCCTTTGATGGCACTCGCCTACGTTGGCACGCTGTTCTTTGATCCATCGTGGAAATCCATCTCGCCAAGCAAGGAGTTTCGTCCCGAGCTGTTGGTGGCACTCCTGCTGATGGGCACTTCACTGACCGTGCTCGCGGCGATTGCCGTTGCCGCAAGCACCCGCCTTGGACAGATCCTCACGATTGGCGTGACACTTGGACTGCTGCTGCTTGGGCTTCTGTCGGACTGGCTCTTTGCAAGGAACATCACGCGCCTGAAGGAGGTGCTTGAGGTACGCCAGGCGGCGAACCTCGACTGGCTTGACTGGGACCGCGTTCTCCTGTGGCTCAACGAAGCCGCCTATGCGGTCGTCCCAAACTTTCAAGTGTTCTGGACTGTGGACGCCATCAACCAAGGGGTTGAGGTCCCACCCGACTACCTCTGGCGGGTGCTGGCGTACGGCGCAGCGTTGACGGTCGCCGCGCTCGCAATCGCCACGGCGCTCTTTCAGCGCCGCGAAGTCGCCTGACGAAATCTCGCGCGCTCAGTTCCCCTGATTGTTGCGCGGTGCGGCTTGGAGTTCCTTGATCTGCTTGCGCAGTTCCTCGTTCTCCTCCTTGAGGCTCTCGATCGCCTGCTCACCGATACCCAAGTCGTACACCATCTCTGGCTTGCACTTTTTGAACCAGTCAATGATGGCTTGGTTGTTCTTGATGCGTGCCTGCATCTGCGCCACGCCACCTTCGCTGGTCCCCTCGATTTCGCGCTTTCTCATGAGAAGCGGAACCTTCTCCTTGCAGTCCTTGATCAGCTTCTGCCAGGCCGCCGCGATCTTCTTGCCCTCATCGCTGATGGTGTACTTCTCCGCATCATCGACCCCGAGGAGTTTGTAGAGATCCGCTTCGGTCTTTGCCGTGCCATCTGAAAACCCGCAGTGCTCCGCGTTCTGTGCGTTGAAATCCAAGTTCTCATTGTTGCGGCTGAGCACATAGGTGTGCTTCACATCGGGGTAGAAGGTGACCTTGCCGTCCGGCGTCTTTTCGTACGACAACTCGACCTCCGAGTGCACCATGGCGGGACCGATCAGCGGATCACGCCCCCCGCCTGCGCACGCCTCGGCCACACGCTCCTTCCACTCCTCGCGAACCGCAGACACCTCGGTTCGTCCGCTCAGCATGGTGATCGAGCCGAGCGCGGCCTCCGGCATGAAATACATCTCATCACACCAGAGTGCCGTGAACGCACCGCCTGAGATGGCCTTCTCAACCCAGGCGACCAAACGATGCTTGTTCTTGATGCGCGTGAGCGACTCCGCAATCATGTCTCCCTCGATCACGAGTCCACCGTTGGAGTTGATTCGGAGAATGATCACCTGCCCTGGCCCGATCTTGTCGGCAACCTGCTCGACCTTCTCCATCTCGTCATGTCGAAGCCCGATACCCACCATCCCGTCGAGGGGCAGCATGAAGACATGCTTCTTGGCGTCGGCTGACACATCCTTGGCCGTGCTCTTCCCCGTCGCACTCTTTGCAGGCGCAGCCGCTTGCTTGCCCGTTGGCGTCGGAGCCGATGGCTTGGTGCCCTGTGCGGGGGCAGCCGAAGTCGGTGAAACGGCGGCAAGGATGACCACCGCACAGGTCAGTGCGCGGAGCCACTCCCAAGCAGCGAAGGGCAGCACACGAGCGAGCGGACCAGACCGACGCATCGAACTCATCTCTTGTTTCATTGGCATCATCTCACATCTCATCATCGCAAATGGTCTCATGGGCCTTGGAACGCGCGATCCCCACACTCAGGAGCCGGCCCCAATACCGCCGCCGCCTCGTTGGCGCCCGCCGCCAGTCGGCTGAGACCCTGACTTGTTCAACCCGCGCAGGCGTTCCTGCAGGCGGAGAATCTCCGTTTCAATCTCAAGTTTCGTGATCCCGAACTCCTGACGCAGTTTCATCTCGATCGCGGGATACCTCTTCAACTTGGACAAGACAGATTCCAGAATGCTCTTTGCCTTCTGAACGAACTTTTTCTCGTTGGGGCCCGTGGCATCGCCGAGCGCTTCCTCGTACTTCGGGTACGCCTCCACGATGTCCGCCAGAGCCTTGCGCCAACCTTCGATGTACTCGTTCACAATCAACGCGCCATCCTCGGGCATCCGCTCGAAGGCGCGGTAGCCGCGCTGATACATCATGTCGTCGATCATCGTGGCCGGGTCATCGGAAACGGTCCCATCGGAAAGGCCGAGCTCTTCCGCAAGTTCCGCATTGAAGTTCGCCGTGATGCGGTCCGTGCTGCCGTCCACGACCCACGTTCCCGAAGCGTCTTCGGTCCACACAATCTCGCGTCCCTTGAATGTCGCGCTCAGCATCTTGTCATCGCGCATCATGGCAAGCCCGATCGATGGGTTGTAGCCGCCCGCGACGAGAAATCCATTGCAGATGCCCACGAACGCCTCTCGGAACTTCGCCCTCACCTCAGGATCCTCGACTTCCGTGCGCTCCTTGATGCGTGACAGCCCGGCGAGTCGCGCGGACTCGGTCATGTACATGTTGGCCCAGTTGAGACCAAGCAGCGCCGAGTAGCCCACCGCATCACGGATGATCATGACTGCATCACAACCGTTTCGGTCCACGACCTCGTGCAGGTCCCGCGACAGAGCGCGCATCGAATCATCGTCGAACATGCCAAACTTTCGCGGGTCATCGCCGAGGTAGCGAACCGAATCCAGATCCGCCGAATCAAGAATGAAGACGACCACATCAGGCTTCTTCTCATCGATGTCCTTCACCACGGCGCCGTAAGGCTGCGCGTGGATATCGAGCCCGAACACACCTTTGCCACGGACACCCATCGGTACGACATAAACGCTCTTCGGCTTCTCGGCAGGTACAGCAGGCTCAGCCGGTGCCTTGGCAGCGGCGGTCGCCTTCCCCCCCGCAGTCTGTCCCTTCGTCGTCGGTGATGTCGCAGGCTTCGCAGCCGGTGCTGCGGCGGGCTTCGCCGAAGGAGTCGCGGGTGGCGTTGCACCCGGCTTTGCAGCCGGCTTCGACTGTTTCCCACTTGGCGTCGTGCCGGCAGGCGCATTCTGCGCACAACAATCGGATGCGTCAGTGAGCGCGAGCGCGCAAACAACAACAAGCAGGCTGAAGTTTCGCATGATTGAATGATATACGGCAGGAGCATCGATTCGAAGGCAACCACTTTCACGCGCCCCCATCACCACCCGCCACCCTCCCGGGGTGTTCAGAGCCCGTCCAGACCCTTCAACATCGTCCGTGCTTCCGCCAGTGCTGCCGCGGGGTCGTTCACTTTGCCTTCCAGTTGCAGGTCGTAGACACTATCAAGAACCCGCTTGAACGCAGGCCCTGGCGCGAAGCCCAGTTGAACCAGATCGTCACCCCGCACAAATGGTGTTGGCGCAAGACCGCCCTCTTCGCGGGCAAGCGCTTCCACCTCGCGCCGCACAGTGTGCGCATGGTCTGCATCGCTCCCCAGAAGAACATCGAGCGCGCCGATGAAGCACGGCACAGAGGCGAGCCGCTTGCGGGCTGACTTGGGGCATCCGCGCCATTCCGCCGCGATGACACCAACGATCCGACGCGTTTCCATGAGATCCGCACGCTCACGCAACGACAGATTCACCGCCTCAGACCAATGACCCACGCCGACCAGGACGCCGCGTGCAGCACGGTCGAGGCTCCACGCAGCGAGGGCTGTCGCGAACGAAGCACGCGGTGAAAGAGCAGCAACCCGCGGAAGTTCGCCGGCGGAATGCGCCTCGCCAAGCGCCGATGCATCGAGCCCCCACTGCTCGAGCAGTGTCACAGCGCGGAGGCGCGACGGGTGAGCAAGCATGCGGCGCAACTCGCCACCGACGCGTTCGCGGCTCACGCCCTTGAGTTCCGCCGCAGTCGCTTCGATCGCAGCCTGCGTGCGTGCATCCACCTGCAGCGAGAAGCGCGCGGCAAATCGCGCCGCTCGAAGCGAACGCAAGCGATCCTCGCGGATGCGGTCCTGCGGATCGCCAATGGCACGCAGGGTCTTGGTCGCGATGTCCCGTTGCCCTCCGACAAAGTCCACCACATCGCCCGACTCCGGGTCGCGAAAGAGCCCGTTGATCGTGAAGTCTCGGCGCTGCGCGTCCTCCTGGGCCGTCGCGTAGTGCACCTCACTCGGGCGGCGCCCATCGTGATAGGGACCGTCGGAGCGGAATGTCGCCACCTCCACCGTGCGCCCCTGGAACCGAACAAGCATCACGCCGAACGACTCGCCGACCCCACGGGCCTTCGGGAATACCTCTTGAATCTGCTCTGGTCTCGCATCCGTCGCCAAGTCGTAGTCCGTTGGCTCAAGGCCGAGCAGTTCATCACGAACGCAGCCCCCCGCGAGATACGCGACGTGCCCCTTCTGACTCAGCAATCTCGCGATCGCAAGCGCAGCTGCGCGAGGAGCGATCGCCGGCGCATGCTTCGTGCGCTGCTGCGACGGGTCAGATTCCATGATCAGCCACTCCGTGCGCGGGGAACTCACCATCGGAGCGGGCGCGAAGCTGCGACCGACAGCGGAGCATCAGCTTCCGCACGCGTGTACGAAGTTCTTCCAGCCCAGCATCCACATCACGGAACAGGATCGCCTGCTGCGCCGAATCGATGGGCGTGCCGATGGTCGCCCAGATACGCCCATTCCACTTCGGCAGCGATGCATGCGGCGACCACACGTCGTAGGCACCATCGATGCCCATTGGAACGATCGTTGCCCCCGACTTGCGCGCGAGCAACTCGACCCCGCGCTGGAATGGCTGCACCGATCCATCGAGCGATCGTCCACCCTCCGGGTACAGCATCACCGTACGCCCCGCTTCGAGTTCACCGAGTGCCGCACGAAATGCGTCACGGTTGCCTCGCTCTGGGCGCACGGGGATTGTGCCGACCGCACGCAGGACTGCACCGAAGATCGGATTTCGGAAGAGTTCCTCCTTCGCCATCGGTCGAGCGGGTCGATCGGCGACCGCAAGCCCGTGGATCATCGGATCGAGATAGGACTGGTGGTTGCCGATGAAGATGAGCGCACCGGAACGAGGAACCAGATGCGCACCCTCGATGCGGTACCGATAGCGCCACGACAACACCGACTGGCAGACCTGTGCACACGCATCCCAGAACGCCGTACGCAGCAGCCCGTAGCCAGGGCGTCGCCGATGATGGTCAAACGAGTTCCTCACGCCGACATACCACCGCATCCGACCTTGGCTGCGGCGAGGCTTTCGCGGACAATCGTCTCCAGGCGATCCACGACCTGTGCAAACGACAGATCACTTGTATCGACAACATGCGCGCCGCTGGGCTGCCGCAGCGGACCCTCCGCGCGCCCGCGATCGGACGCATCACGGTTGGCGATGTCGCGAAGCACGGCAGCATCATCGACTGCGATTCCTTGCGCGCGGAGTTCATCGGCGCGTCGGTGCGCCCGCACGTCTGGGCGCGCATCGAGCCAGATGCGAACGACAGCGTTTGGAAACACGATGGTTCCCTGATCACGACCCTCGGTCACCAACTTGGCGTGGGTCAGCGCAACCTGTCGCTGCGCCTCCACCATGCGATGGCGAACGTCGCGGTGCGATGCGACCTGCGACACGATCGCGGTGACATCATGATCGCGGATTCGCAGATGCACGTCCCGACCATCAAGCCGAATGATCGGCGGTTGCACTGAGAAATCCACCTGCAATGTCGACCGATCGAGGGCAGCGGCGATCAGAGCCCCGTCGGCGGGACTGATCCCCGCCTCCAGTGCGAGAAGCGCCACGGTGCGGTACATCGCGCCCGTATCGAGCATGTCGAAACCAAGCCGCTCCGCGAGCACTGCCGCTGCGGATGACTTGCCCGTGCCCGCAGGACCGTCGATCGTGACGATCAGCGACCGACTCATGCCACGGGATCCTCTTGCCCCAGCTTCTTCATCAGATGTGCGCGCACGCTTTGCACTGCCAGCGCCCAGTTGCCGCTTCCGCGCCAATCGATCGACAACTTGTTCGAGAACCCAAGTTTCACGAGCATGTCGATGTGTTCATCGAACGACTCGTCGACCGGCACACCCTGTTTACCCACGGATGTCACCGTGGCTTCCACAGCGAGCGAATAGGGAATGAGCTTGCGCAAGGACTGCTGTGCGTCGCCCGTGGCGGCCGCGTTCGAAAAGGACGGCATCGCGCCGATGTGGAAGCCGCCGATCTTTCGAATCAACTCGATCACCGCATCCGGCTGATCACACGGCTCATCGGAGGGGCGAATGAGCAGGTTCACCTCCAATCGCTGCAGTCCATCGAGGACAGCCTTGATCAGTGGTGCGATTTGCTGCGAGGCGGTTGCGATCTTCGTGACGCGGACGGCAATCTCGGCGCAGCCAAGAATGCGTGCCCGCTTGCCCATCTCGCGCAGGACCTGCGCAGACTTCTCACCCTCGGCAACGAAATCGAGGGGCTCATCTCGGTAGAGCACGAGGCACGGGCACTGCGCCCGGTCCGCCTCGTCGCGCAGGCGGTCGAGTGTTTGAGGCGACTGGTGTCGGATCATCTGGACGGGAATGTTGATCCCGCGAACCTCAAGTTCCTCCGCCACAAATCGCGGCACATCGAGCAGCGCAATAGGCGACTGCTGCCTTGGCAGCGGCTGCAGAAGGCAGGAGGCAGAGAGCGAGACAAGGATCTCGGAACTCATGCAGTGGTGCTCCGCCACGGGAGGATAGCAGGCGACTACCATCCCCCACCTTCCACACATCCACTTTCAAGAGAAATCGACCATGCCAAGCCCTGCCAACTGCCGTTTCACCGACTCGCACGAATGGTTTCGCGTCGAGGGCGATGAAGTCGTCGTCGGCATCACGCAGTTTGCGGCAAACGAACTGACCGACGTCACCTTCGTTCAGTTGAAGCCAGTCGGCACGGCGGTGCTTGCGGGCGGCTCACTGGGTGAAGTGGAAAGCGTCAAGACCACGAGCGATGTGTACAGCGCAGTCGGCGGAACGGTCACGGCGGTCAATGACACGGTGACGAAGGATCCCTCCCTCGTGAACGCGGATCCCTTCGGCAAAGGTTGGCTCGTGCGTCTGCGCGCAGGTGACACCGGCAGTCTTGCAGCGCTGATGGACGCCACCACCTATGACGCCAAGCACCCGATCGGCTGACCCTCCCATCGCGGTACGAGGCGTTCACAAGAGCTATGCCCCCGCCTCGCGCGGAGGGCGCCCCGTGGAGGCGCTGCGTGGCGCAGAGATGACCATCGAAGAGCCGGGGTTCTATGCGGTGATGGGCCGATCGGGGAGCGGCAAGAGCACGCTGCTGCATCTGCTTGCGGGTCTCGACCGCCCAGAGAGCGGCGAAATCATCGTGGGCGGCACTGCCGTTCACTCGCTCGGTGAAACCGACCTCGTGCGCTACCGCCGCCGCGGTGTTGGCATCGTCTTTCAGCAGTTCAATCTGATTCCGACGCTTGATGCGCTCGGCAACGTGATGCTGCCCGGGCTGCTCGATGGCATGGCGGAACGCGACGTGCGCGAGCGTGCGCGTGCGCTGCTCCACGAACTCAATCTCGCAGACCGCAGCGCACATCGACCGGACACGCTTTCGGGTGGCGAACAGCAGCGCGTGGCGATTGCACGTGCGCTGCTGCTGGACCCGCCGGTGGTGCTCGCCGACGAACCCACGGGCAGCCTCGATTCGACCACGAGCGCTGCCTTGTGGAAGCTGCTCGAGCAGACGGCGCAGCGCCGGGGGGTGACCGTGCTGATGGTGACGCACGAACCGGTCGCCGCCTCGTACTGCCGGCGCACGTTCATCCTCCACGACGGTCGCGTTGCGGGAAGTCTGGAAAGCCATGGTCTCGATCCCTCCCAGCTGGCACATCGCTCGACTGAGCTTGCTCGGTCGGCCTAGCCGCACGCTGCTCTGCGGCTTGTCGGTCTTGCTGGCGTCCACGCTGGTGGTCGCCATCAGTTGCGCCATGGAGACCGCCCTCGCGAACATCGATGCGCGCATGCGCACACTGATCGGTGAGGCTGATGTGCGCGTGGTGCACGAGCATGGCGCATCATTCGATGTCGAGGCACTCGATCGCGTGCGCGCGCTTCCCCAGGTTCGCGCGGCATCGGGCCGACTCGGTGGAGCCCTCTCGCTGCGGCGCGCCGATGGCGGCACCGATGCGCAAGGTCGTGTTCGGCGGGCCACGCTGCAATGCCGCGGCGCCGATCTGGAAACCGAGGCGGTGTTCGATCAGATCAAGTACACGGAAGGTCGCGCGCCCGCGAGCGACACGGAGATCGGCATCGACTCACTCGCCGCCCGCGCGCTCGGAGCTGACATTGGCACTCCACTGGAAGTGGTGCATTTCGGTGCGCCGATCGTGCTCCAAGTCAGCGGCATTCGCGAGCGCCCCGCACTCGGCGCACTGCAGCGTCCACTCGGGCATCTCTCCCGCCGCGTGCTGGCGGATGTCGTGCAAAGTGAGGGTGAAGTGGATCTCGTCTCGATCGTGCTTGAGAAGGGCGTTGATCCAGCCACCTGGATTGCAGCGAACGCGCCCGCCTTCGAGTTGCCACTGAAACTGGAACCGACCGAGTTGGCGTCGAGTGGGCTCGACCGCCCCGCTTCCGCCGGCAGGATCGCCGTTGCCGTGGCCACGATGCTTGCCTTCCTCTGCTGTGCGTTCATCGTGACCACCGCCATGACGACCGCGCTCGCCGAGCAGCAGCGCCTCTTCGCCATTGCGCGCTGCATCGGCGCGACCCGCGCACAACTGTTCCTCGGACAGGTGGTTGCGGGCGGGGTGCTCTGCCTTGTGAGTGGTGCGATCGGCGTTCCTGTGGGGATCGCACTGACGGGGGCCGCGGTCTGGTGGTACGCACTGCTCCTGCCTGCGGGGCTTGCGCTGTCGTGGACGGGCATGGCACTCGCCATTGGCGGCGCAACGGCAGCGGGAGTGGGCGGCGCACTCTTCCCCGCGTGGAAGGCATCACGCGTCTCGCCGCTCGAAGCGCTTGCGGTGCACGCGCGGCCGGCATCACGGCGCGGCATTGTGGCCGCGGCGTGCATCGGGGTGGGATGCCTGGCAGTTCAACTGCTGCTGCTGCTCGTTCCTGACCGGGACTCACGCTTCTGGTGGTACATCCTGTTTGGATTGCCCCTCCTGCATGTCGGCTGGTTCGTGCTCGCGGTACCGATCCTCCGCTGCATTTCGCGCCTGTTCGCACCACCGCTTGAGCGCGCACTCGCTCTGCCGCGCGGGCTGCTCGTTGGCTCACTCGCCGCCACACCGTGGCGATTTGGGCTCATCGCTGGTGCGCTCATGGTGGGCGTCGCCATCCTGGTGAGCACGTGGTCGAACGGCGCTGCAATCCTCTCCGACATCTCCGAACGGATCCGCTTTGGCGATGCCTTCGCGTTCAAGACGAGTGGCTTCAACCGAGAGGAAGTGGAACGCATTCGGATGCTTCCGGGCGTGCAGTCATCGGCGGCGGTCGGATACCTGCCCGTCCGCGTCTTTGGCGAGCAAGTCATCGGTCTTGAGGGTCTCTCCACGCCGAATGTCGTGTGCATCGGATTCGATTCGCAACCGTTCCTCGCGATGAACAGGCTGGAGTGGATCGCAGGCGATCCTGCGCATGCCGCACGGCGACTGCGCGAGGGTGATGCGGTGCTGGTCGCCAAGGAGTTCCTGCTCGCGCGCGGCGTGACCGTGGGCGACCGTGTGCAGCTCGGTGCGACAGAGTCGAACCACCCGTTTGAAGTGGTGGGTGTCGTTGGCGCCGCCGGACTGGATGTTGCCACGCAGTTCTTTGGGATACGAAGCCTGTACATGGAGCATGCGGTGAGCTGTGTCTTCATGGACTTTCAGGCAGTCGAGCGCTTCTTCGGAACGCGCGAGGCATACCTCGTGCAGGTCGAGATGGCGAAGGATGCGCAAGATGCCGAAGAGACGCTTCTCGCGGAAGGAGTGGAGTCCGCCGCGCCTGGAGCCGTGTTCGCCAGTGGTCGAGGCATTCGCCGCGAGATCTTGCGCATCGGCGGACTCATGATGACGATCAGTTCTCTTGTCGCCGTCGCGGCGATGGCACTTGCCTCGCTTGCCGCCGCTGGGGTCATCGCCGCCGGCATCGCCACGCGTGCGCGCGAACTCGGCGTACTGCAGGCAGTCGGGGCTGGGCGAGGCACGCTGCGCGCACTGGTGCTCGGCGAAAGTCTTCTTGTTGGTGCAGCAGCGGGCATCACAGGAACGCTCTTCGGACTGCAGTTGGCGTGGATGGGCGTCCGCTCGTACCGCGATGTGGCCGGCATGGAGTTGTCCTTCAACATTCAGCCGCTGGTGATTGCGACTGCGTTGTTGGCGGTTTGCGCCGTGTCCCTGCTCTCCGCCCTGCCCTCCGTTCGCCGCCTGCTGCGACATGAACCGCGTGAACTGCTGAGCGCCGGCGCGGGGCTCGCCACGCGGCGATGGGCACGTCGTGGGGGACAGGCCGTGGCGACCTAACCTTTCGGCGCACGCTGTGCGCCTGAGATGGACCACCCCTTCACACTGCAGTCCCCCTTTCAAGCCGCGGGCGATCAGCCGCGCGCAATCGAGCAACTTGTCGCGGGAGTCCGCGCCGGCAGACCGCACCAAACGCTGCTCGGCGCCACCGGCACTGGGAAGACATTCACGATGGCAAGCGTGATCGCGGCCTGCCAGAAGCCTGCGCTGATCATGAGCCACAACAAGACGCTCGCCGCGCAGTTGTATGAGGAGATCAAGGCGCTCTTTCCCTCGAATGCGGTCTCATACTTCGTGTCGTACTACGACTACTACCAACCCGAGGCATACATCCCGCAGCGGGACATCTACATCGAAAAGGATGCATCACGAAACGCCGACCTCGATCGGCTTCGGCTCGCCACCACGAGCAACCTGCTGCATCGACCCGACACGATTGTGGTCGCGAGCGTCTCCTGCATCTACGGCCTTGGATCACCGGACGAGTACGCCAATCGCACGGCGCTCGTGGTTCGCGGGCAGCCGCTGAGTCGCCGCGGGTTCCTGACTTCACTCCATGCGATGCAGTACAAGCGCAACGATGTCGCCCCGGAGCGCGGCTGCTTCCGCGTCCGAGGCGAGTGCGTGGACGTGTGGCCAGCCACTGAACAGTCCGCGATCCGATTCGAGTTCTTCGGCGATGTGATCGAGCGCATCGAACGATTCGATTCGCTGACGGGCGAGATCTTGAGCGACGAGGAGCGTGTGTTCGTGTCGCCTGCGGTGCATTACATGATGCCCGAGGATCAACTGCTCCGCGCGGTCGATTCGATTCGTACTGAGATGGAGGAACACGTGCGCACCTTGCAGGGACAGGGCAAGTTGCTCGAAGCCCAGCGGCTGCTCGGGCGCACGCGCTGGGATCTCGAACTGCTGCGGGAGACGGGTGTGTGCCCCGGCATCGAGAACTACTCCGCCCACATGGAAGGACGGGGCCGAGGCACGCGGAGTTTCTGTCTCCTCGACTACTTCCGACACATCCCCGGGCGTGATCCAAACGACTGGCTGCTGTTCGTGGACGAGAGCCATGTCACCGTGCCGCAAGTGCGCGGCATGTACTTCGGCGATCGCCGCCGCAAGGAGACGCTGATTGAGCATGGCTTCCGACTGCCGAGCGCACTCGACAACCGCCCGCTGACCTTCGCAGAGTGGGAGTCGATCGTTCCACAGACGATCTTCGTCAGTGCAACACCATCGGCGTACGAGATCGAGCGCTCGGAGGGGATCGTGGTCGAGCAAGTGATCCGCCCCACGGGTCTTCTCGATCCGCCCGTCACGGTTCGCGATGCGCGTGGACAAATTCCCGATCTCCTCGAGGAGATCCGCCCCGTCATCGGCAAGGGGCAGCGCGTGCTCGTCACCGCTCTCACCAAACGGCTCTGCGAGGAACTCACCAGTTTCCTGCACGAGAAGGGTGTTCGCGTGCGCTATCTGCACAGCGATATCGAGACGCTGGAGCGCCTGGAGATTCTGCGCGATCTTCGCGACGGCGCATTCGACGTGCTTGTGGGGGTGAACCTCCTGCGTGAAGGACTCGATCTTCCCGAGGTCGCGCTCGTTGCGATCCTCGATGCGGATCGTCAGGGGTTCCTGCGAAGCGAGGCGAGTCTCATTCAGACGATGGGGCGCGCGGCGCGCAACGCCGATTCCAAGTGCATCTTGTATGCGGAGCGCGTGACCCCGGAGATGCAGCGGGCGATGGATGAGGTGGAACGCCGCCGCACCAAGCAACTCATCCACAACACCGAACATGGGATCATCCCGCAGACGATCGTCAAGGAAAATCGACGCGCGCTTGAGGATCAGGTTGCTGCGGACCGCCGTGCGAATGCACCGCGCCGTGAACGCGCGATGGTTCGCAAGGCCGAGTTGGTTGCGGCACTCGAGGAGGAGATGGTGGCAGCCGCTCAGGAGTTGGAGTTTGAACGCGCCGCCCGCCTCCGTGATGAGTTGACGCGAGTGCGTTCGTTGCCCGAAGAACTGGTGGATCAGAACGCCCTCGATGACGACCCGCGCACGGCGCGCGCCGCGAAGCCCGGCGCACCTGGAACGCGCCCTCGCAGGGGAAAGCGCCGCAAGCCCAAGCCGAAACAATGAACGAACGGGCTGCGTCCCTTCGCATCGGTGCCGCTCGCAAGCGTTGGTCCATGTCGGAACGGCACCGCTCCCGCGGTACTCGGTGCCACCGAACCGATATGAATGTGATTCGAATCAGTGTGCGCGCAGGCGGATGCGCTGCACGCGTCGGCGCAGTTCAGCATCCAGATCAGTGATCGGCGTCCGGTTTGCACCGAGGACAGGAGGCCGCTGATCCATCGTCGTCGTGCACACTGTCATGGTGCAGGCTGACGATCCCGATGAGGAACAGGCTGCCCCGCGTCCAGGCCCCTGATCCTGCAGCGAACCGCCTGCCGTGCCCGTTCTTGGGGCAACGGTTCTCTCGAGAGTGCTAACAGTTGTGGATGAGGGGGCAGGCACGGTTCACTTCCTTCGTGCCTTGCGATTCGACCAAAGTTGGTCGACGGATGCACAATTGGTGTGCATACGATAGCGCATTCGAGCCGCAAGACCAGTCCGACCGCGTTTTTTTGCGATCAGGCATTTTGATCTCCCCCATTTCTCGTGCGCAGCACCAATAACAATCAAGCCCAGAACCGCGATGCAGCCCGCTGCATCCGCGTCCGAGGTGCCGCAGAACACAACCTGCGCGGCATCGATGTGGATGTGCCACGCGACCAACTTGTGGTGATCACTGGAGTATCGGGGAGCGGCAAGAGCTCGCTTGCCTTCGACACCATCTTCGCCGAAGGGCAGCGGAAGTACATGGAGAGCCTGAGCGCCTATGCGCGCCAATTCCTCGATCAGATGAAGAAGCCGCATGTGGAGTCGGTTGATGGACTCCCGCCGACCATCGCGATCGAGCAGCGCTCGGGTGGACATACACCGCGCTCGACCGTTGCGACCACGACCGAGATTCACGACTACCTTCGGCTGCTCTACGCGCGCTGCGGCGATCCCCGCTGTTGGCATGTCGATGAGAGTGGGAAGACCTGCGGACGACCGATTCAGGCATCATCGGCGACACAGATCGTGGACAGCATCGTCGGGGACCTCGATGGGCGTCGCGTGCAGTTGTGCGCGCCCGTTGTTCGCGCGCGCAAGGGGTTCCACAAGGACACGCTCGAGGATCTCCAGCGCGCTGGCTTTGTTCGGGTGCGGGTCGATGGTCGCGTGCTCGATCTGCGCGACGCACTGAAGGCGGGCGGCGAGAACCCCCTGAAGCTCAAGCGGTACGAAGTGCACGACATCGAGGCGGTGGTGGATCGTCTCGCCGTTGCCGCAGACGCGCGTCAGCGCCTTGCGGAGAGCGTGGAAACTGCACTCCGTGCGGGCGGCGGATCGCTGCTCGTGCTCGCGGAAGAGGGCGAGCAATGGGAGCAGATTCGCTACAGCGAGCACTTTGCCTGCGCAGAGCATCCCGAGTGCTCGCTGGAAGAGTTGGAACCGCGGCTCTTCTCGTTCAACTCGCCGCAAGGTGCCTGCCCGGCGTGCGCCGGGCTCGGGTGTGTTGATGAGTTCGATGAACAACTCGTGGTTCCCGATCCCTCGCGCGGCGTTGCGGAGGGCGCCATCGAGCCATGGCGACGCAACGGTCGCCGCATGAACATCTTTTACTCGCGAACGCTGCGGCGCTTCTGTGCGGCAGCGGGCATTGACCCAGCCATGCCATTCGCGTCGCTCGCAGCACCCATCCGCCGTGCACTCATGCAGGGCAGCAGCGAGGAAGATGGACCGCTTGCGTTTGCGTTTGAGGGCGTGCTGCCGAATCTCAAGCGGCGCATGGCGGAGAGCGAGAGCGAGTTCGTGCGGGAACGACTCCACGCCTACACCAGCAACACCCCCTGCACTGCGTGCGGCGGCGCCCGCCTGAAGCCAGCGTCACGCGGTGTGCTGCTGCACGGCGCGAAGAGCAGCCTGTCGCTCCCTGCGTTCACCGCGCTCTCGATCGACTGCGCGCGTGACTTTGCAGCCTCACTGAGGCTGACTGCACCACAGCAGACGATCGCTGCGCCGATTCTGAAGGAGATCGATGCGCGGCTTGGGTTCCTCTCGTCGGTGGGACTGAACTATCTCACACTGGACCGTTCATCTTCCACACTCTCTGGTGGTGAAGCACAGCGCATTCGCCTCGCCACCCAGGTTGGATCGGGTCTCGTTGGTGTCTGCTATGTGCTCGATGAGCCGACGATCGGATTGCATCAGCGCGACAACGACCGACTCATCGCCACACTGCAGCGGCTCTCCCACATTGGCAATACGGTGCTCGTGGTTGAGCACGACGAGGGCACGATCCGTGCAGCGGACCATGTGATTGATGTCGGACCTGGTCCTGGTCGGCATGGCGGCACGATCGTCACAGCCGGCTCCATCGCGCAGATTTGCGCGAACCCGGCGAGCATCACCGGGCAATATCTCTCGGGCAGGCTGGGCATACCGGTTCCTGCGAAGCGGACCGCAGTACAGGAGTCGCGAGCAATCCTCGTGCAGGGTGCGCGCGCCAACAATCTGCGCGGCATCGATGTGCGCTTTCCGATGGGTGGGCTGATCTGCGTGACTGGCGTCTCTGGCAGCGGCAAGAGCACCCTCGTGGGCGACATCCTGCTCAAGACCGCACAGCGCGATGTGCTCGGCAAGCGAATCGTGCCTGGTGCGCACCGCAGCATTCGCGGGCTCGATCAAGTCACTCGCGTCATCGAAGTGGATCAGTCTCCAATCGGACGGACCCCGCGCTCGAATCCCGCGACCTACACCGGCATCTTCGACCATGTTCGCCAGTGCTTCGCACGCGTTCCAGAGGCGCGCATCCGTGGCTATCCGATCGGACGATTCTCCTTCAACGTGAAGGGTGGGCGCTGTGAAGTCTGCCAAGGTCAGGGCGTGCGGCGCATCGAAATGCACTTCCTGCCCGATGTCTTCGTCGAGTGCGAGGCATGCCGCGGTACGCGCTTCAACAAGGAGACGCTGGAAATCCTCTCCAAGGGGAAGTCGATCGCACAGGTGCTCGACATGACCTGCGAGGATGCGCTGGCCTTCTTCGAGGCGCACGGACGGATCGCAGCGATGCTGCAATGCCTGTGCGATGTCGGTCTTGGCTACCTTCAACTCGGTCAGGCGTCGACGACGATGAGCGGTGGTGAGGCGCAGCGCATCAAGTTGGCGACGGAACTGGGAACGCCCTCGACCGGACACACGCTCTATGTGCTCGATGAGCCGACGACCGGGCTTCACTTTGCGGACGTTGCCAAGTTGGTGACGGTGCTCCACCGACTGCGAGATGCGGGACACACGGTCGTTGTCATCGAACACAACCTCGATGTCATCAAGGTCGCGGACTGGATCATCGACCTCGGTCCAGACGGCGGCGAGGGCGGCGGGCATGTGATCGCGGTCGGCACTCCTGAAGAGATCGTGGCACAGGAAGGCAGTGCCACGGGCGCTTACCTCCGCCGCGTTCTCGCAAGCCCGACCCTGACGCCCGCGAACGCGCACTCCACGGCGCCGAAGTCGCGCACAAGACCCGCGCCACCGCGCACAGTTCGTGGCGCCCACTAGGATCGTGCGCCATGCAGCACCCTGACGGCGAGATCGTCCTGCGCGTGATCACGATGCCGCGGGACACGAATCACTCGGGAACGGTGTTCGGCGGTGTCATCATGAGTTACATCGATCAGGCGGCGTACGCGCACGCACGCACGCTCGGCCTGCATCGATGGGTCACCGTCATGGTCGAGCGCATCGAGTTCGTTGCACCCGTCTACGTGGGCGAGATGGTCACGCTTCGTGCATGCACCGCCACGACCGGTCGCACATCCGTCACGGTTCGCGTTGTGGTCGAGGCCGAGCGCTACACGACGGGTCAAACGGCGCGCGTAACCGTTGCCACGGTCAAGATGGTCGCCATCGACCGCCAGCATCGCCCCATCCCCTTCTCGGCGCCCGCAACGCTCGGACCCGATGACGGGCTGAACCCAGTCTGATGCACCCCCCGCGCATCTTCAGAACTGCCATCCTCGTTTCGGGCGGCGGAACGAATGCCCTGAGTTTGCTTCGCGCCTCGGCCGCGCGTGAAATCCCCATCGCAGTGGTCGCGGTCATCGCACACCGCGCGGACATTCCCGCGGTGGAACGCTGCCGAGCCGCGGGAATCGAGCCGATCATCCTGCCGCTGCCTGCGGGCGATGCAGCGAGCGATGCCATCGATGCGGCGCTTCGGAGCGTCGGCACGGAACTGGTCCTGCTCGCTGGATATCTGCGCCACTTCCGTGTCGGCGCGTGGGCGGGTCGCACGCTGAACATCCATCCGGCGCTCCTTCCAGAGTTCGGTGGCAAGGGCATGTTCGGCGAGCAGGTGCACGCTGCAGTGCTGCGAAGTGGCGTGCGTGAATCAGGGTGCACCGTCCACTTCGTCGACGATCAGTTTGACCACGGTGCAACGGTTGTGGAGCGGCGCGTTCCCGTGCTGGATTCCGACACGCCGCGAACACTCGCTGCCCGCGTGCAACAGGAGGAAGCCGCCGCGTACTGCGAAGCGATCCGCCTGTGGACTTTGCAGCAGCACGCACACGCATGATTGCATGCCGAGGCACGCGGTCTAGTATGCCGATGGGATGGGTTCGGCGGCACTCTCCATCATCGCCACAGTCCTGCTGCTTCAGGGTCCGCCACTGCCACCGCTTCCGGATGAGGCATCGCCAGCGGAGGCCGCCGCGCGCCCGACCGAAATCACGCGCACGGACTACGACCGCCAGTTCCCTCGGTGGCTTGCACAAGGTCGTGTGCAGGAAGCACTGCAACTGGCGGAGCAGTACCTCGAGACGCACTCGGATGATCCACAGGTGCTGTTTGATGCGTGTCGCGCGAGCGCGCTGATGGGTGATGGGCGCTCCAGCGCGGCGTTCGCACTCCGCGCGCTGCGTGCGGGGTGGGTCGATGACCGAGCACTCGACGAACACCCGGATCTTGCGCGTCTGCGCGCGCATGATGGTTGGCTGCAGGTGAAGGACCTGCGTGCTGAACTTCGTGCGAATGCACCGCCACCCCAACCAGCTGAGGAGCAGCCGGAAGCGGAGGCGCTCGGGGAGTCTCTTGCCCGTTCAGCACTGGCGCAGTGGATGCGCCGCTTCGGTGGCGGTCAGTACAGAGTCGACGAAGACAAGCCGATGGGGCTGCTCATTGCTTCGGCACTCGAGCCAGATGCCGTGAGGCGTACTCGCACCGCGCTCGAACTTCTCTCGAAGCAACTGACAGGACACTTTTTCGGACAGCGCCAGCCTGACACTGTGCTGTTGGTGCTGATTGCTCCCGAACACGCCAAACAACTCTTCGAGGATCCTCGCCAAGGCGGCATCTATCAGCATCACCTGCGTCAACTCCTTGCATGCTCGACGGGCGCGATTCTCCGTCATGAGTTCACGCATCTCCTGCACCGCGGTCACATGCAGCGGCTCGGGCAAAACCATCCGATCTGGATTCTGGAGGGCTTCGGAACGCTCTTCGAGGACTGGACCGTCGGTCCAGCCGGGGGAATCGTGATCCTTCCAAATCACCGAACTGCGGAGACCTATGACCGTGTGAAGAAGGGCGTGCATACGCCGTGGCGCGAGTTCATCGCACTGCCCGATGGCGAGTTCATGAAGGACTCGCGCTGGAACTACGCGCAGGCGCGGTCCATGCTGGCGTTCCTCTCCCATCAGGGGCAGCTGGCAAACTGGTACCGCGAGTACACCCAAGGGTACGCGGAGGATCCGAGCGGGCTGCGCGCCCTCGAGCGTGTGATGCGGTCCCCTTTGGCGGCAATCGAAGCGCAGTGGCGGGACTGGGTGCTGCAACGCGGGCGGCAGGATGGAACCGTCGAGGGTGGCGAGGGAGTCCTCGGAACAACGCTCGCCAACCGCCCGGAAGGCGTACGCATCGATTCGCTCGCTGCGGGCGGCCCCGCGCAGCGTGCGGGGCTCCAGCGCGGCGACTTCCTGCTTGCCATCGATGGCGAGGAGATTCGGTCCGTTGGGGACTACTTGATGCTGCTCGCCGGGCGGCAATCTGGAGAAAAAGTGGAAGTTCGTTTCCGCCGCGGGCTCGTGAATAGCACGGTCGTTGTGAACCTAGCGGCAGGTCGTACCGTAACACCGTAGTTTCCGATGTTCAAGGCGCTCCAAACTCCACCTCCCTTGCAGCCGAAAGGCTCATGGTTGGTGGGACAACACGGGGGGCGCGTTGCCCTTCGCGCACGCGCAGCGATCTGATCCGCACGAGAGGAGACCATCATGCTCATCACCATCAGCGCAAAGCACATGGAACTGACCGAGGCCATCCGCAAGTACATCCGATCAAAGGTCAGCAAGTTGCCGCGCTTCTTCAACGGGCTGCAACAACTCGCCGTCACGATCGAACGTGCGCCCCGAGGCTTCCATGTGGAAATCCGGTCCGATGTCGAGCATCACAAGGACTTCGTCTGCAACTATCTCCACCGCGACCTCTATGCGTGCGTGGATCTGGCTGTGGACCGCAGCGTGCGTCAACTCTCGCACTACAAGGACCGCGTTCGCCACCACCACCGCTGAGCCTGCTCGACCGCAGTATGATCGAACCGCATGAACTTGCGGGATATCGTCTTGACGGATGCGATCGTTCCGGAGCTTGAGGCAACCAAGCGTGACCACGCGATCGGCGAACTGCTCGATCGGCTGATCGCGTGCGGCGCCGTCGATGGAGCGTCGCGCGCATCACTGTTCAAGGAGGCGCTCGTGCGCGAGAAGCGCGGTTCGACGGGATTCGGTCATGGAGTTGCCGTCCCGCACACCAAGACAAGCCTTGTGAAGAAGCCCATCGCCGCGCTTGGCGTTTCCCAGACGGGCGTGGACTTCAGTTCGCTCGATCGCCAGCCCGTGCATTCGATCATCTTCATGCTGAGCCCGAAGGACCATCCCGAGCAGCACCTTGCCGCGATGGAGACGATCTTCGGTGCGCTCAGCCAAGAGACATTCCGACGATTTCTCCGTCAGGCTCGAAGCCGCGATGATGTCCTGACACTTCTGGATGAGACCGACGGAGCCGCCAACGCGGGCTCGGCGTGACCACGGGGCAGTCCACCATCCGCAACTCGCTCGGGCTTCACGCGCGACCCGCGATGACCTTTGTGCAATGTGCCAACGCATTCGCATCCTCGGTGCGAGTGCGCCGCTGCGATGCCGCGGAGTGGGTCGATGGCAAGAGCATCATGCAGATGCTGCTCCTGGCGGCGACGTGTGGGTCGCACATCGAAATCGAGTGCACTGGCAACGATGAACAAGCTGCGCTCGATGCGCTCCTTGATCTGGTCAATCGCCGATTCGATGAAGAGTGACTGGCTCCGCAGCCCGCGCGTCCTGCACGGCGTTCCAGACGTTCTCAAGCACATCGCGAACTCCGATGCCCGTGGCACCGCTCGCCACAAGCGGCGTGACGCCGCGGTCTCGCTTGAAACGCCGCACGACTTCGTCGACAACGCTCCCGCGATCCTCCTCGGCGATCAGATCCACCTTGTTCAACACCACGAGTTCACGCTTGCGCGCAAGCCCTTCGCTGAACTCGGCGAGTTCACGGCGAATCATGCGGTGATTCTCGAGTGGGTCCGATCCATCGACGGGCGCGATGTCCACGACATGCAGGAGAACACGCGTCCGTTCGACGTGACGGAGGAAGTCATGTCCAAGCCCCGCACCCTGCGACGCCCCTTCGATCAGCCCCGGAAGATCCGCGAGCACCAACCGCCGCTCCCCCGGCAACTCGGCGATGCCAAGCTGCGGTGAGAGCGTTGTGAACGGATAGTCCGCCACTTTCGGATGCGCGCGCGTCGTGGACTTCAGCATCGTGCTCTTCCCGGCGTTTGGAAGCCCGACAAATCCGACATCCGCGATCAACAGCAGTTCGATGCGCAGGAGCCGCTCGATCGGCTCGCCGGCCGGTGAAGTCTCCGTCGGCGTCTGGTGGACCGCGCTCTTGAAGTGCACGTTGCCCCTCCCCCCGATGCCGCCCTGCGCCACCACAACGGTCTGCCCCGCCTCGGTGATGTCCGCCACCAGATCGCCCGTCTGCGCATCGAACACGCGCGATCCAAGCGGCAACTCGATGATGCGGTCCACACCCTCCTTGCCATTGCAGTTCTTGCGCGACCCAGGCTCGCCGTCCGTCGCGCTCCAATGCGGTTGGTAGGCAAACTGCACGAGCGTGTCGAGATGCGGATTGCCACGCGCCACGACATCGCCACCCTTGCCGCCATCGCCGCCATCGGGACCGCCCTTGGCGTTCCCCTTCATGCGCAGCAGATGCCGCGAGCCCGCACCTCCGCGACCGGAGCGCACGGTGATGATGGCGGAGTCAACGAACATGTTTGCTGAAGAGTGATCCGAGCAACGGTTCAGACATGGCTCGAACGCCAGCGCCCGCACATGGCAGCAGCCCCTCGCACAGGAGCCGCGCGATCAGCGGTCGATGGCAAGACGCGGTGTGGACGGGTCGAGCGGGATCACATCGACGCATCGACCGCGGAAGCGCACCGTGCCATCGACGAGCGCGGTCAGGGTGTAGTCGCGCCCCTGATGGACCATGAAACCGGGACGCCACTTCGTGCCGCACTGGCTCACGAGCACACAGCCCGCGCGAGCGGTCTGCCCGCCGTACAACTTGATGCCGCGGTACTGCGGATTCGAGTCGCGGCCGTTCTGGGTTGAACCTTGTCCCTTTTTGTGTGCCATAGCAGGTGACTCCGAGTGGGTTCTCCGATCGAGCCCCGCAGGATAGCGGAGCCTTTGCGGTGGATCAAGCGGTCTTGGGAATGTTCAGCGCAGAATCCACTCGCGGTGTTCGCAGGGCACGGGCTCTCCCCTGCGCTCGGCGGGATCCCCTGAAACCCGATAATCAAGCTTGAGGGTCTTGTACATCATCACTTCGCCCGCCTTTGTTTGGACCTTCTGCATCTCGCTTGACATGCCGCGGATAAACAGATGCAGTTCGGTCGCGCGAAGATCGTCATCACTCCACACCACGAATCCTTCCTTCGCGTGCTCCTCACCCTGCTTGATCTCACCAAGGACCTGGTACTGGTCCGCGATCAGTCGATTTCCGATCAGCGCCTCGACACGCTTCATGATGATCGGATCAACATTCTGTCCGGAACGGCGCACCCTGCCGTGATCCTCCAAGAGTTCGAACTTCGGCGCCCACCAACGGTCCTGCCCAGTGCGGTTCACCACCTTGTAGGTGAAGTACCAGAAGTGCTGATTCGTCTGCGGGTCGGTGTACACGCGCAGATCACCCGGGGTGAACTCCAACTGCCACTGCCCGGGGGCGGCCTCTGGCGAGAGCGTTCGCTCACGCTCGGTCGGCAGCGGCTCGGCTGGCTGCGGTACTGCAGGTGGTGGCGCCTTGGGTGCACCGATCGGGCCAGAGTCCTGAGGGGCCGCGGCGACCATGCTTGCGGCTGTGACGCAGAGCATGGCGAGACACATGATGGACATGACAAACTGCCGTTGCATGAACCGCGAAGTGTAACGCCTGTCAGCCGATACGCTCACGTCATGGGACGGCTCCCGCCACGTGATCAGGAAGTGCAAGAGGTCTCTGACGTGCTCCGTGAGGAGGCGGTCGTGCTCGCCTTTGGCGGCTCGCGCATGCGTGCGCAGCGCGTTCTTGAACGCCCCCGTGATCCATCGCGTGAAGCCGTGCTCGTTCTGCGTGATGACAAGGGGCGTTTGCAGCATGCGGCAGTCCTTGCGCGTGCTCCTGGGCGCACGGCACTGCTGACGATGTCCCCTCTGCGCGGCGCGGCAGACCGTCCGCGCGGCGCGCTGCTTGTCCGCGAAGCCATCGTGACGGCGCAGCGGATGGACGCCGCGGTGGTGCAGGCTCTCGTGGAGCCTCTGGCAAAGGATGATCTCGCCGCGATGGAGTCGGGGGGGATGCATCACATTGCGACGCTTGCGTATCTCGAACGAGCTGCGACGCGCGAGTGCCGCCCCCTGCCCCCAGCGCACTCCGAGATTCGCATCAGCCCGTGGGACGGAAGACAGCGTGACATGCTCGAGTCGCTGCTGTCCATGACATATGTGGATTCGCTCGACTGCCCGGGACTCGCAGAGTTGCGAAGCACGCGGGACATTCTCGATGGACACCTTTCGACAGGCGTGCTTGATTCGCGTTTGTGGCTGCTGCTCGAGTGGCGCGGCGAGACGGTCGGTGCATGCTTCATCAGCGAGATCCCGTCATCGCGCTGCATGGAACTTGTCTACTTCGGGTTGATCCCGCGGGCTCGCGGCATCGGACTTGGGCGCGTCCTGCTTGATCACGCGCTCGCGCTCCTGAAGAGTGATCTGCGCGGTCCCGTCGCGCTTGCCTGCGATGAACGCAACACACCTGCCATGAGGCTCTACGCATCGCGCGGATTCGCCCCGCGCTTGCGGCGCGCAGCGCTTGTGTGCAAGGTGGCAACAGCCCGGCAGTCGCCCCACTGAGTTTCCCACAAGTTGTAGACAACTCTGCACGGCCGCGACTGTCCGAAAAGACCAGAACGCGCATATCCCGCCCAGAGCGGCACATGTGAAACACGAACTGGAAACACCGCCGAGGAGCCTTGTCAATGTTTCCGACAGCGATAGTTTTGCACCTCTGTGCCTCACGGACCGAGGCGCATTCGTTGGGCTGAAGGCAGGTGGGCGGCTGGCGTGCGGATCCAAGTCCGAGAGCCACCGCCCCCTGCCGCCTCCCACGTCTCTCCCGGACGGATCCGAATCCCCATATCGGTCTCCTGCGTGAACTGCATTTGAGTTTGCAGTGCGCTGTCCGTCGGCTCTGACACTCCTCCGATGATTCAAATGCCTCACCAACCCGCTGCGCACCTTGGCAGCGGCAACACTCGGCGGCTGCACGAGGCGCTGATCCGCCGCGTGGGCCCATCGCGGCACGGCTTGTGGCTTGTCGACAACGCGACCCTTGCGGTGACCGACCGGCGGCTCTGCGTGCACGCGGCGAGTCGCTTCGCAGCGGAATGGATCGAGCGGCACTTTCACGTTCACCTTCGGGCTGCCGCGGATGAGGTGCTTGGAACCGAAGCGGTCATCGACATCTCCATCGCTGCCGCGTGCGCCGAGCCGCCGACAGACATCGCGGCAGCCGATGAGTCGACAAGGGAGACACTCCCCCTGCACCTGACCAGTCCAGCTCCGCAGGCCGCGCACGCCCGTTCACTGGAGAGCCGACCGAATGCGCCTCGTGCCGCTTCGAGCCACCGATCAATGTGGAAGCGGTTCGATGACTTTCTGGTCTGCTGTGGCAATCGCATGGCGTTCGACAGCGCCGTACGAATGGCGGAACGCGCAGCAGACACACCACACATGCTCTTCCTGCATGGCGCGTGCGGCGTTGGCAAGACGCATCTGTGCGAAGCGCTTTGCCGCCGCTTCACCGAGTGCACGCCGGAGGCACGCATTCGTTGCATCACGGGCGAGCAGTTCACCAATGAGTTCATCGCGGCCGTCCGCGACGGCTCCATCGAGTCAATCCGTCGCCGTCAGCGGCGACACGATCTGCTGGTGATCGACGATGTCCACTTCCTCGGCAACAAGAACGCGACGCAGTCGGAGTGCCTGCACACGCTGGATGCGATTGCTGCAGGCGGCGGTCGAGTGGTGTTGGCATCCGATGCGCACCCTCGGGCGATCGCGCGGTGCAGCCCTGCACTTGTCAGTCGTTTTCTTGCGGGACTGGTGGTGCAGGTTGAGCCCCTCGACCGAACTGGACGGATCGCGCTGGCCAAGCGGCGGCTTGCTGCGCGTGGACTCGATCTGGTCCCGACGGCCCTCGAGGCTCTTGTCGATCGGTCTGGCACAAGCATCCGCGAACTGGAAGGGGCCGTCCTGACCGTGTGCGCCCACCAGGCGTCACTCGGCTCCACCGCGGAGAGCGGGCATGTGCTTGTGGCACGGGCACTTGGTCATGCGGAACCGCCGCGTTCCGGTCGCCCAGTGCGGCTGTCGGAGATCATTGCAGCCGTGTGCGTGGAAACCGGACTTGAGACATCGGAACTGCTTGGCGCTGGTCGCCATCGGCGCGTTGCCACGGCGCGCGGGCTCGCTGCGCTCCTCGCGCGCGAACTGACCACCTGTTCGTTTCCAGAGATTGCCGCGGCGCTCGGACGTTCAAGCCACTCTGCGGTGCACGCAGCGGCCACCAAGTACCGCACCTCGGTCGAGCAGCGCGAACAGGTGGATGTCGCCGGTCATCGGATCGGAGCAGACTCGCTTGTGGAACGCACCCGGCGCAGCATTCTGACGGTGCGCGGCTGACGCGAAACGAAGGCAGACCGTTACACTCGCGGCGCATGGTGGCTGCGTGTTTCCAGATTGGCGTGACTCGTGCAGTGCACGGCGCTGTCCTTGCTGCGGTGCTGTGGTTGCCACCATCGCCTACGTCGGCGCAGTACGGTCGCACCGATCATGTCGAGGGCGCCATCTCAACGCTGAAGCGTTGCTCGCTCCCCAGTCCGCGGGGCGACCACCACACACTGATCGTTGCACTTCGAGCGTTGGAAGATCCGGCACTCGCGCCGTTCTATGAGGCGCTGCTCACGTCGCCCGACTGGCGCTCGCGAATCGATGGCATCCTCGGTCTTGCCGAACTGTCGAAGGAGAGGGACCTCAATCTCGATCTCGTGCTTGCCCTCCCGAGTGCCGAGGACCGTTCGACCGCCATTCGTGCCGCGATCGGATTCGAACTGCTGAAGCCGAAGAATCTGCGCGCGCTGCTCGATGAACCCGACGTGCCATCCGTGGATGCGCTTGTGATCTGCGGCGAACTGCATCGACAGGGGCAGCCATTCCCCGCGAATGCCGTGCGTTCGGCGTGTGCTGACCCCGCGGATGACATCGCTGGTCTCGCATCACTCCTGCTGATGGAGTCCGGCGATGACTCGGCGTGGAAAGCCTTTGTCGAGCGCTGGTCTTCGCGAAGCGACGAGATTCGCAACACGACGCTGCAGGAACTTGCGCGGGTTGGGCTGCTGTACCGCCTGAAGTCCTCGGTCCGTGGACTCGGCGAACTCGCGCGAAAGCCAAACATCAACGCGGCAACGCTCATGATGGTGAACGCCACCGCGCTTGCGCTCGAACCGAAACTTGGCGCGCGAATGTGGAGCACCTTTGTGGAACGGGAGCGTTCACAGGCACTGCTCCTGCGAGCAGGACTGCAACTGCTCGCCCACGAAGCTGCGTGCGAAGCTGGTCTCGGTGCAAAGTTGCGGAATGGTGAGCCGCTTGTCGATGCGATTGCCGACGCGATCGATGCCAGTGCTGGTGGCGATCCGGATGCGATGGCATCGGCACTTGAAGTGGTCATCGACCGTGCAAACAAGACCAGCGCGGAGTGGGCGATTCGTCGTGCGGCTTCGCTGCCCGCGCCGCAGGCGACCCGAGTGTGGAAGCACTTGATTGATGCCTTTCTTGGAGCGCCCGCAAATGCGATGGCGCTCTCGCCAGTTGTGCTTGATGCGGCGACGCGACTGGCGGGGAGCAACCCTGAGTTGCTCGAGCCCATGATCCGCAACGCAGATGGTGAACGGCAAGTGCAGGAGGTGCTGCTGCTGGCGCTGTGCAATGCCAGTTCGGCTGGAGGTGCGGCTGTGGCAGAGAAGGTGCGCGGGCAGTTGAGTCGCCGCGGGGATGCGTTGGCGCTTCTGGCGATTGCGCGCGCGCGCGCTGAGTTGACGCCCCAGATTCGAAGCGATCTGGGCATCGTTGCCGCGGGTGGCGGCGATCTCGATCAAAGCCTGCTCGCCCAAGCGGCATGGTTGTTCGTCAAGAGCAGCGGCAAGCAGGACAGTGCGCTCGAGCAGATGCGTGCGCCATGAAACTGGATATCCCGCTCAGCAAGCCAGATCTGACCGACGAGGATCGGCAGGCTGTCCTCGCCACACTTGGGGGCGGGCGGTTGACGATGGGACGCGCACTGCTCGAGTTCGAGGCGGTGCT
>VGXN01000006.1 GCA_016873335.1 Phycisphaerae bacterium
TATGGGCATGGACACTGCGCAGGCAATCGTGGACTGGCGAGACTCGGACACGGAGCCGGGGCTCCTCGGTGCGGAAGCGTCGTTCTACCGTGGTCGGGGAAAGTCCTACGGTCCTCGAAACAAGGACTTTCGCAGCAGCGCAGAGGTGGAATTGGTCGCCGGCGTCATGCCCGAATCGTTCCGCGGCGAGGACTGGAACCTCAACGGGCGTCTCGATGCGAACGAAGATGATGGTGAGTTCACATGGCCTGAGGACAATGAGGACGGCGTGCTCGATGCGGGCTGGAGTGATCTGCTCACGGCGTCTTCACGCACATCGCCGCTTGCACTGAGTGGACAACCTCGACTGAATCTCAAGGCACAGGAGACGGACACTCAGGTCTTGATGGAACGCGTTCCGATGTCAGAGCCGCAAGCGACGGCACTCCTCGCCTATGCAAGGACGCCGAATGCGCGACTCGAGCAGTTGATGGTGGCACCGCTCAGCACGCTTTCGGGTGGGCAAGGGCAACAGGGTGCGCAAGGGGCTCAGAGTGGCACGGGAGCGGGACGGACGGGGCGGTCGAGCGGTGGTTCGGGTCGGCGCGGCGGATCGGTGCAGCAGCAGTCACCCAACAACCTCGACCCTGTCACGGTGGGCAATGTGCTCAACGAGTGCACGCTCGAGGAGTTCACGCAGCCGAAGGCGGGCAAGATGAACATCAACACCATCTCGGAGGAAGTATTGCGCGATGTGTTCGACCTGAACCCGCGACTTGCGAGCGCCATCATCCAGCGGCGTGACGCGAAGTCGGTGGGGCTTACCAGCCTTGCCACCATCATGGACATCCCAGGAATGACGCCCGAAGTACTCTCCACGCTGTCTCGAGTACTTGATGTCCAGAGCTTTGTCTTCACGATCTCTTGCAAGGGTCGCTCCTTTATGGGAGGCGCAGAACATGAAATGGTGGTGACGGTTGATCGTTCCACAGTGCCAGCACAAATCCTGATGTACCGAGAACCTTGACCGAAGACGACTGACCATCGAACCGAACGCATGACACTCAAGCGCCCCAAGACCAAGCAGACGAAGGCCGCAGCGGACCCCGCGCGCGTGGCCATTTTTTCGCCGCATCCGGTCAAGGGCAGCGTGACGCGGTGCGATGCTCTGGTGGTCGCACTGACGGGCACAAAGATCGAGTGCATCGCTGCGCAGTCGTGGGAAGGTGCATCGTGCCTCGCGGACGCGCACGGGTGGGCAGCGGAGCAACTCGCTGCAAGAACGGTGATGCTGCTCGATGGGGCGGATGTGATTTCGCGGACGATGGCACTGCCACCCGCATCGCCCGATCAGTTGGAGATGGCGCTACGGCTGCAAGTCGAAAACGTGATGCTCGGCGGCGCGGCACGTTGGCGAACCGGAGCGGCAGTGCTGCCCTCCAACGATCCAGACCGCGAGCGTGTCGCGCTGATGGTCGACTGGCCAGTGGCGAGTGACGGTCCTCCACTTCCAAGTTGCTTTGGCGATGCGCGGGAGGTGCTGTACGCGCCGCCGATCGCCGCGCTTGCAGCTTTGACGCTTGCAACCATCGCACGCGGATCGCACGAGTCGATGTGCTTGCTGCTGCAGCGCGAGTCGGGCGGCATCTCGCTCGCGTACTCCAACGGCATCAAGATCGCGCTCCGTACCGCGCTTGAAGACGGAAGGGACTTGTCAGCTTGGAAGGAAGCCGTCGTGCGAACCGTCGCCGAAAGCCTCATGATGTTGGAACTGCCCGATGCGGCGCTCGCGCAGACGATGGCTGCATTGCGTCAAGCGATCGACAAGCAACCGGACGGGCTGCTGCTGCCGTGCGGGGATGGATGGTCTGCAGTCGCAGGTCTTGCGTCAGGGGTGAGCGACCGCAGCGAATGGCAGCAACGCTTCGGCGTTGCGCTCGGATGTGCCGTTGCTCTGACGAGTTCGCTTGCTCGCTTGCTTTCCCTTCGACTCAAAGCTGAGGCGGAGAGTGCACAGTGGTGGCTTCGCATGCTGCGAACCTTGGAGCGACCAACGGTCGCTGCAAAGCTCGGCGTTGCGGCGCTGCTCGCGCTCGCTTTGGTGCCGATGGGCGTGGCGCGCGGGCGTCTGGCATATCTCGAGTGGCAGGTACCTGACCAGAAACTGCTTCGGGCCCAGATGGACCGTGCCGACAAGGAACGGCAGATCTACGAAGAGATTTCCCATCAGGCGACTCCCGTGACCAAGTTGCTCGGCGATCTTGCATCCTGCACGCCAGAAGGGATCGAGGTGACAGGAATCACGATCGATCAGCAGGGCCAACAGTCCAAAGTGGATGTGCAGGCTGAAGCAAGTAGGTCGGAGGGCGCACGTGGGACGAAGGAGCCCTTCCAACTCGTCAACTTGATGCAGCAGTGGCTGCGCGAGTCGAAAGTTTTCGAGAAGATTGAGAAGTCCACCGAGAAGGCAGATTCAAACGGTGTTGTGTCATTCAATCTGACGATGTCGGTCAAGGACCCAGTACGAATCCCTGCCTACAAAGCAGAGCAGGACTTTGCGGCAAAGAGCCTGCGCGAACGACGGTACGGACCGCCGCCAACGGATCCATCGGCGGCGGGGTCCGCATCTGCTGCGTCATCCTCCATGGCACCTTCGGATACCGCCGCTGTCCCAGCCGCTTTGCCGAGCGATGTTCCCTCGGAGGAAGCGAGTCCGGCTGTTCTGGGATCGGCAGCACCTGCCGCGGCTGCGGACGCTGTGGTCGCTGCGGATTCGGGGAGCCGGCGTTCAGGCACTGGATCAGGACGAGCGCCAGGCGCAGCACGCACCCGCGAGCGCTCCGCGGAATCGTCCAAGCCATCGATTCCGCCGCCGCTGACTGACGCACAGATCGGGTCCATGACCGAAGTGGAGGCGAAAGAAGCCGTGGGCCGTATCGCGACAGCGAAGAACGCTGCGGGCTTGGATGAGGAGACTCGTGATCGCCTCAAGCGAGAGTTCGATGCCGTGATGCGGAGACTGCGCGAGGTGAAGAAGTGAGTACGGCTGCAGGCAGCAAGCATGTGCTGCTCGCGCGGTTCATGGCGCTGAGTCCGCTCATGCGCTACGCGCTTGTTGGGATCTTCGCCCTCGTGCTTTGGCTCTTTCTCGACGACTATTGCTGGGCGCCAGCACGCAAGTGGTCGGATGAGTGTGCGCGGATCGAGCAGGATCTTGCGCAGTGCAACGAGTTTCGTTCGAGCCTGCCCGATTCGGCAAAGAACAGCGCTGTGACATACGGGAGGGTCACCATCCCGACAGACATCCCGACAACTCGGGAGGGGCTCTCGACGAGCGTCGATGAGATTCTGCGGAAGAACGGAGTCGCCAAGTTCGGCTACGAAGAGATTGGTGGTGGAAAAATGCCATCGGGCGCCTTCCTGAAGTCCGTTGGGACCAATCGCGTGGAGCGCTGCCGTGGAAAATTTCAAGTCGAGACGACGGCTGAAGTGATTACAAAACTCACTCGCGATCTCGAGCAATCAGACTCGATCGATGCCATTGCAAGCATCACGATCCGACGCAACAAGGATGACAAGGCGAAGTTGACCGTGGACCTTGTGGTCGAAGGGTGGGCAAATGCTGGGGGTGCAAAGTGACACCGCAGTACCGCATCGAGTGGACACGGGTTGGCTGGTCACTCGGCATCAGTGCCGTGTCGGTGGCGACATTGGTTTGGCTGGGTGCCTCGGCGCTCATTCCGATTTTTGCAACGCTGCGCACATCTGGAAGTGCCGACAGTCTTGACGAGCCACTCAAGAAGCCGCTGCAAGAGCATGACGAACTCATGCAGAGGTCCATTGATCGGTTCATCGGCAGAAGCCTCTTTGATCGAGTCCCAACGGACTGGCCACGACCTGCACCCGTGCAGCGTGCTGCTCCAGTCGTCGCTCGGACGGAACCACCACCACCACCACCACCGCCGCCGCAGCGAATCTACGGCGGGCCAAAGCCGCTGGCAATCATCGGTGACTCCGTGATCTTCGATGGATCAGCCGAGCCAGTGCGGGTCGGGGCGACCTTTGGCGAGGTAAAGGTCCTCCGTGTGGTGCTGCCATACAGCGTGGTGGTCTTGTGGGACCGTGGCGAACACACCGTGCCACTCTTCGCGAACGATGAAACTCTTTGGAGGAGTGCTGCGCCAACACAGGATGACTTCCTGGCCCCAACATGGTCAACTCCAGCGGGTCGCATGAGTGAGCCGCAGTGGGGCGATGGATCACTGAACAGACCGCGCACTCTCGCCTCACCTGACGCCCGCGCAAGCCTGCCATCTAGCGCAGCTTCCGTCCCAGAAACACCTGAGCCAGAACCCGCCGACGACAGATCTTCGCCACAACCGGCGACCGAAGTGCCTGCGCCCGCCACAGCACCTCAGGGCATGCCACCGTCCCTGACTCAGATTCAAGTCCAGAGCATGTCGCGCCCCCAGGTCGTTGCCGCGCTTGCACGCACCATGGCCGCGCGGGCGCAACCAAACCTCGACCAAGCGACGCAGCAAAGGCTCCAGCGTGAATTGGAGATGCTCCGTGCCCGTCAAAGCGCACTCCCGCAGATAGATCAGGGTCGAAACCAGCAATGAATTGCCCTCAGTCGCGTTCCAATGGAGACACCATGACTCGTATCCCCCAACCTCCTCATGCAACAGCCGACCGGTCATCGACTGGGTGCCCGCGATCGGAGACTTCTCGTGGATGCCTCTGCATGATCGTTGTCACCGCGCTTGCCTCCATGGGAAGCCAGCCTGCATTCGGGCAGACAACTCGGGGAGTGAGCCCAGCAACCCAGCCAAGCGCACCGCCACAGCCGGCCGATCCACCGCCGCCTGACATCGCGCCGCCCCCAGCAGCGATTCCCATTGTCACGCCTGCGCCAGCCGTTCCCGCTGGAGTCTCTGGTGGAACGCCTAGTCAGCGCACATTGAATGCCCGTACTGCAGTTCCCGCCCCTGCTGTTGCACCCGCGCCAGTTCCAGTTCCAGCAGCGATTCCTGAGCAGCAGCCGCTGGACCCCGCTGCCGATGCAGGGCAGAACCCCGACCCTGACTTGCAGCAGCCCTCGCCTGACGGCGCCAGCGCCACACAGTCTGGGGTCATCGATCCTTGGGAGCCACCCGCACGACAGGGGCGACGCGATCGGCGTCCCACCGATCCAGAGGAGCGATCGGTGTTCGCGGTGAATGGTCGATCGGTCAAGGATCTCATTCCCCTGATCGTGTCGTGGACGGGAAAGCCTGTCATCCCAAAGTCCGACACGCTGGAGACGAAGAAGATCACCATCCTCAATGACAGACCCGTGACGCGCGTCGAAGCGCTCGAACTGATCTACCAAGCCCTGCGACTCAACGGCGTCGGAATCGTGGAGACGGATTCTCTCATCATGATCGACGATCTCGCGCAGGTGAACAAACTGCTCCCGAGCGTTGTGCTTGGACCTGAGATCAATGTGCTCGAGCTTCTGGAAAACGGTCAGTATGTCATCAAGATCTTCCAGCTGAAGCACGCCCGCGCATCATCGGTCGAACAGCTCATCTCCACATCGAAACCTGACTACGCGCAAGTCTCGACCGATGCGAGTTCCAACCAACTCGTTGTGGAGAGCGATGTGGGATACGCCAAGCGGGTCCAAGAGGTGATCCATCTTGTTGATGTGCCACCGTATGAAGACACGATCACTGAGACATTCCGCCTGAAGTTCGCTGATGCGACCGTCATTGCCGACGCCATCAATGTGGTGTTCGTGCCGAACAGCGCAGCGGGTGGCGGCGGTCGTGCCGCCCAGCCGCGACAGGGGAATCGGGCTGGGCAGAATCCGCAGCCAATCAATCCAGCGGCGGGTGGCGGTGATGCGCCCATACTGACCACGCAGGTTCTTGCTGCAACCAACTCGATCACCATTCGCACCACCCCAGAGATCATGGAGAACATCCGATCGATGGTCCTTGAGTGGTGGGATGTCGCACCCGACCGAGGTGGCAGCATCTTCAAGTCCTACGATTTGGCTTATACAGATCCACTGAAGGTGAAGGAATTGCTTGATGCGCTGCTCGGATCGGGCGGCGGCACAACACGCACGGGCGGGCAGCGGAACAACGCCCGAAACCTCGCTGTCCCCGGCGGTGGCGGAGGCGGCGACGCTGGTGGCGCGACTGCCGCGACGCAAGGAGTCTTCACGATCGAGGCGTACCCAGACTCCAACAGACTCGTGGTTGTCTCGAAGGCTCCCGACAACTTCGTATGGCTGGACGCGCTCCTTGCGAAGATCGACACCCCGCTTGAGGCAGGAATGCCAGAGAACATCCCTCTGAAATATGCGAGCGCTGTGGATGTCGCACAACTCATCAATATTCTGCTCGCCGAGAGTGGATCGGGTGGATCTCTTGAGGCACCCGCAGAGGGCTTGAACGCGGACTTCACTTCAACGCAGGGCGGTGATGTCGGAACGACACCCGGGGTGACGGGTACGACCGGCGGTAGTTCGACCAGCACACCGCGCGAGATTGAGTTCCCCTGGCAGGGCGGTGGCGGAGCCCGCGGCGGGAATCAGGACCAGCAGTCAGAAGTCAGCGCACTCATCGGCAAGAGTCGTGTGGTGCCAGTCGCGGAACAGAACTCGCTCCTTGTCTTGGCGCCGCCAGAGATCAAGGGCCAGATCAAGGACTTGATTACGAACCTCGATACGCCGGGGCGCCAAGTCATGATTGCAGCAATTCTTGCTGAAGTGGAACTTGGCGATCAGTTTGCCATGGGAATCCAGTTTGGTCCCGCCGGATCGATTGCGCCGTTGAACCCGAACAACGCAGTGGTCATCGGGGCTTCGGGGGAAGGTGATCAGCTGAGCTTCACAGGCGCCAAAGACAACATCTTTCCTTCGGTCTTGAACGTCTCAAACTTCAACTTCGGTGTGAATGCCACCGTCATCCTTCAGGCGTTGCAGCGCGACACATCCGTACGAATTCTTCAGCAGCCGCGCGTGTTCACCACGGAAAACGAAGAGGCTGTCTTCTTCACAGGACAGGATGTCCCCTTCCTGACTGGAACCACGACGGGTGGAACGACGGGTGGCGGCACCACAAGCAGCTTCGACCAGATCTCCGTTGGAATCGGTGTCAATGTGCGTCCTCGTATTACGCAGGATCGAAACGTCGCCATGGAGGTCAACATCCTGTTGTCCAACATCAACACCACAAGTTCCCTGAACGTGGGTGGCAGCAACAACCCAGTGATTGACCGAAGGCAGACGCAGACTCGTGTCACTGTCAAGGACAAGCAGACCATCGTGCTCAGCGGGGTTCGACGAGAATCGGAGAACTTTGAAAAGAATGGATTCCCCGTCTTGGGACAGATTCCCATTCTCGACATCTTCTTCAGCAACAAGGATGAGCAAAAGTCCGTCGCTGAACTGCTCGTCTTCATTACGCCGACGGTGGTCATCAATCCTGATGAGAACGACAGCAACTTCAACGCGGACGATCGAGAGCGGCTCGAGGTCTTCAGCAAGCCACTGAATGCCACAACCGAAGGGCTGGTGGAGCGAAACAGCCTGAATCTGCCTGAGAAGAGCGGCGAGCAGCCTGTTGATCCGATCGCGCCAATCGGTCCGGCGAAAGGACCGTAAGCGGTGCACCGCACGGTGGTGCCCGCGCGATGTCGAGCGGTCGGATCTCTCGTGTTCGCATTCATGCCTGCCGTGCTCTTCGCTGCCGCATGCGGCGGTCCCCTTGGCGGCAGCAGGCCGCTTGTCGCAGCGGATGGAGAGGGTCCTCAGCGGACTGATGTTGGCACGAGAGAGCCTGCGCAGCTTGTGCTGGCGCGGCAATCCGCGGTGCGCTTTCGCCTTGTGCCACTGCAGACCTGTCCGAGCAACGGATTCACTCTGCCGATCGTGAGCCCCGACGGTACGTACGCGGCCGTACAGTCGTTGGGCGCGGCGCGGTGGCAGACTCTGCTCGCCTCCTCGAACGAGCACGGTCTCGATGGTGGTCGTATCACCATGCATGATCTCACGAAGGGAACTTCTGCCGTGGTGCCTGGGGGCGAAGTGCTGCTCGGTCGTTCTGCCGATACACGGGGATGTCTGATCGAGTCACCGCGCCCTGATGGCTCACGCTGGATCGGTCTCGCGCCGTGGGATGGTTCGGAGCCGCAGTGGTTGGTGCAGGACGAGCAGGTGAACGCCTTCGCATCGATCGGTCCGAAGGATCGGCTCGTGTGGTGCCGCCGAGCGCGCGAGGGCAACCAGTTTGATTTGGTGGTTCGGCACGCCGATGGCGAACAGGTGATCCCCGCACCAGAGGACGGCAATTGGCTCGCGCCACAGTTCACGGGCGACGGGCGCTCTCTCGTGGTCTTGCGACTTCGCGATGGAGTCCTGAGCGCATGCTGCTTCGCCGTTGGTGACCGCGCCGCGGATCACCCTGAACGCGTGCTCGACCTGTCCTGGCGCGCGACGGCACCGATGGCATACCAGACGGTCGTCCCGCAGCGGATGGAACTGCTGGGTGGCGCGCAGTGGGCATTCTTTCATCCACGCTTTCGCCGCGTGGGGCTGTGGGATGTCCGAAGCGGTCAGTCCAAGTTGTTTGGGACTGGCAGCGCATCGATTGTCCAACTTGATGCGGAGCGGTTCCTGGTGGCAACCACCGATGGACTCGACATTGACTCTCTCACGATGGGCGATGCTCGCAGCGATGCGTCGCGACTGCTCGATGGTGTCTGGGTTCCGCTCCTGCGCCTTGCAGACGATCGCGCAGTCATCGCTCGCATGCGTGGAACGCAAGTCGACATCGCCCGCCTCGACCTGCTGCCACCAAACTGACATCAAACGGTTCTGTCAGCGCTTGCGAGGGCTGCCGCCAGCACCATGCTTTCCACCCGACTTGCCAGCGGACTTCCCGCCAGGCTTCACGCCGGACTTCTGCGGCGGTGCGGGCGGCGGAGACTTCTTGGCTGGCTGCTTTGGCAAGGCGCGCGGGGAAGGCGGCTTGGGACGCCCGCGGCCACCACCCCCCCTGCCATCGCCATCGTCATCGTCGCCATCCTCATCATCGCCATCGTCATTGTCGCCATCGTCATTGTCGCCATCCTCATCGTCGCCATCCTCATCGTCGCCATCTCCATCGTCGTCTTCATCGTCATCATCGCCGTCACCCGTGTAATCCGAACTGCTGCGACGCCCGTCCCCAACGCGATCTTCGTCCTCATCATCCTCTTGGTCAGTCTCTTCAAGCTCTTCGTTCGGCAGTGACTGCGGCTCAAGATCATCCTCGTCACCAAAGTCATCGTCGTCCTCTTCCTCCGCATCAGGATCAGGCTTTGGCTTCGCGCCATCCTCGTCCTCACCAAAGCCGTCTTCATCGCCAAACTCCTCGTCCTCAAAGTCATCTTCTTCCTCGAGATCGAAGTCCTCCTCGTCCTCGTCTTCCTCGTCGTACGCCATCGGGTGCGGGAGTGTCGTCCAGCGAAGGCACTCCTGTGCGGGCGGGTGAGGAACACGAGGACTGGATGGGGCACAAATCATGCTTCGGCAGCGTCGGGATAACGCCGCGGGAATATCCCCGCCCGACCGCCGCATGTCAACTGCGACTTATGGCAGCGAAACCGCGACGGTGGATTGAGGACCGCCGAGCAGCAGCCATCCATCGACCGCACTCGCCCGCTCCAACTTTCCCTGCACGAAGTCCACCTCGTACGCAGGACCGAGCAGGCGCGCGCCTTCGCTCCAACCGAGGCGGTGCAGAAGGACCTGTGATGTTCCGGGGGCCCCCATCCCGCGTGCCACCGCGGCGCGCCCAACCTGCTCCACGGCAAGGAGCGCTGCCGACTGTGGAACCACGCCGTCCAACATGCGATCACCATGCAGTGCCGAGAGTCCCCGCAGGGATCCATCGAGCGCAAACATGGCGACTCCCTCCGTGTTCCATGTGATGAGTAGATCGCCCGATCGCATCCACCGCCGAAGCGGTTCACGCAGTCTCCCCCCCTGTGGCAGCGAGAATCGAATGGTCTGTGGCCGACCTGTGCTCCAATCTGTTGGCATCGTTCGATCCATCGAGTCCGTCGTGATGCACACAGGACCCAGCACCTGACAATCTGCCGTGGCACGCACACGGGCAGCGGTCGACTGCCAGACGATCCCACGCAGGGGTCCGAACGCATCCCATCGCCCAAGGCCACGAATCGATCCGAACAGCACCGAGCCGGGACTTGCAGCACGCACCCACCGAACCTGATCATCCACAAGTTCGAACTCACCCAAGCGCTCACCAGACTTTCGGTCGCAGAGGTACACCGATGACTTGGGCGAGTCGAGCGTGTTCACAATCCCAGCCACCACGATCGCTGCCTCTGATGCATCGACCGCCAACACTTCCTGAAGACCCACGTTGCGTGACCAGAGCAGTTTGCCATTCAAAAGGCTGATGCTGCCCATCCACCCGTCGTCACGCATCACGATGAGATCGCTTGTTCCATGCAGCGGTGGGTGGATTCCAGCACCCGTGGGAGGGCGGTCAGGAGCAACGAAGAGTTCAACGTTCTCGATGCTCCACATCTCGGCGCCATCTCCATCGACGCGCCGCACGGAGCAGATGCCACGCTCAGGCTGTTCGATGATGATCCCGCCCTTCCCCGACGGGATCACGAAGGTCGCTGCCGAACGCAGTTCGACGCGCCAACGCTCGGCCAGCGCGGGTCCCTCCACGCAGAACAGAGTGCGTTCATCCTGGAAGAACGCCTGCCCGTGGAGCGAACTCTGATCATGTCCGATGCCCGTGGGAACGAGGCGACCGCCAAGCACAACCGCTTCAGGTGCAGCGCCATTCGAAGCAGTCGCAGGTGCAGACTGCGGCCGCGGCAGCCCATCCACGATCCACCGCGCCCACTCGGGCACGGCGCGAAGCTCCCCCGCCGCATCCCAGTTGCTCGGCATGACGCCGCAACATCGGACACGGTCGACCGCCTGCGCACGAGCGAGGTGCAGATCCGCAGATGCCAGCAGTTCGAGTGCGCCGCGAAGTGTCTTCAGCAGCGCGTCCTGTTGACCGCACAGGATCGATGCCTCCAGCGCGCTCATGCACGATGCAGCCGCGGCGGACGTATCGCCGCTGCCGAGTTGCAGACGCGCCGCTTCAAGCCAGGCACGTGCCGACTCCAGAGTGCCCGATTGAGCGGCAGCCCATGCGGTCAGTTCGACTGCCGAACCTGTGGCTGGCATCGGCGATGTCTCGCGGATCGGACCGCCTCGGCGAATCACCTCTCGCAAACGCGTGATGACCGCATGCGAACTGGCGATTCGCAGCGCACCATCTTCGCCTTGCGCAGCCACCATCGCGTTTGACATCTCCGTGGATGTCAGCACCTGCCGCCATGCGGCGACCGCCGCGTCGATGCGCCCCGATTGCTCGAGCCAGTCACCCTGCGCGAGCACCACGAGGGCCCGGTCCGATGGCGAACACTCCGATGCGGCCAACTGCACGAACAGTGCATCGGAACCCTCGCGCCCGAGCAGTCCGCTGCGGGCCGCATCGATGAGGGACTTGATGAGCTGCGAACGGCGTTCAGGCTGATCTCGCACGGCCGCGATCGCGGCGGAAGCGGACTTCGTCGCGAGCCGAAGCGCATCGACATCCTTGTTGCGAAGCGCGAACTCAAGGAGCCCAAGCAGGACATCCACATCGGTCGGGCGGCGCGTGATGGAGTCGGTGAGGATGCTGCGCGCGCGCGTCGGATCCATGAGCACTTCAATGGACTCGTTGCCAACGGCTGTCACGATGCCGTCTCGGATCGTGACAAGCGCCGGTCCTCGCACAGGCAGCGTCAACAGACGGGAGCCGTTTGCGCCGTCAATCAGCGCGGTGCCTCCCGCGAGCGGAACGACCAGCGCGGATCCATTGTTTGGAAGCCACCCAACCTGCACACGACCACGAATCGGTGACCGAGCGGTGGCTGCCAACAACGCGCCCTCATCGCTCTCATCGCGGAAGCGCCAGAGCGGGCGGCGAAGATCGTTCACATCGACGGCGGTCACCGAGTCACCGACGAGGAAGAGCCTCGTGCCAGTGGGGTCAGCCATCACGCACCGCACCACATCGAGCGCTGTCCCGCGCCCAATCGGAACGCTGTCGATCTCATCACCCGTCGCGGCATCGAGCAGTTGCAGGCGCTGGCTGCCAGGCGCGATCACCACGACACCACGCGAGGTCAGTGTCGGTCCACCCATGTCCCAAGGAAAGAGATCGACCAGCATGTCACGGATGGGAACGGGATCACGCCGTACCCAGCGAACACGACCATCCGCCGCATCGAGACAGGCGACCGCACCCGCGCCGCTTGAAACAAACACCGTGTTGCCTGCCGCAGCGGGTGTTGTGTACGGGCGTGTCGATGCGGCGCGTATGCCAGGCGCGACACCCACAGGTGTGACCCAGCGGATCGAGCCTGAGCGGAGATCGATACCGATTGCCGACGAAACAGTCTCGAGGCGCGATGTGACCTTGCGCCCCATGAGCACGACCGTGTCCCCCACGACCGTCGGCGCGCCCGAGAGGAATGTGTCGTTCAGTCCGTATGCGTTGGCGATGCGCTCGAGTCCAAACTCCCACAGACGCTGCCCACTCGTCAGATCGACGCAGACCAATCGTCCGCCGCCTGATCGCTCGTTGCCCAGCGCATGTCCCGAGAGCGCGAGCACGCGATCACCAGCGACGGTCACGATCTGCAGGTCGCCGACCTGCGTGTCACTGCGCGGCGCATTCGCCGAGCCGATGAACTGGTACCAACGGGGCTCCATGGAAAACGCGTCATAGGCGCGCAGCACATAGCCCTCGTTGACAAGGACCGTGGAGCCCACGATGGTGGGCACCGACACAAGCAAACGCCCACTCGACTGGGAATCGGGCATCGGATCGGACTGAACCCCACCCTCGACAAGATCACGCAGTCGGGCTGCGATCGAGTTCTCGAGCGGATCACTCCAGAGGCGGACGGCGTTCACCGCAACGGTGCCAAATGGCCCTGCGACCAGCGGGCTGATCGCGGCACCTTCGGCGGGCGGGAAGGATCCGACGATTGCCGACAGCCGTTCCCCTGCTGCGCGCGCCGCTGGAGTCTCGATCACCTGCAGTTCCCGCGTCATCTGTGTGGCGCGTTCACGGTCCCCAAGTCCCGCGGCGGCGAGCGCGCGGAGCGTGATCAGCAGCGTCTGATCAGCGGACGCAAGATCCGGGTGATCCGAAACGGATTGCAGGAATGCCTGTGCCTGTGCAAAGCTCGCGGTGTCGATGGCATCCTGAGCAAGACGCATGGCGGCCGCGAGACCTGCGGCAGTCCAAAGCCGAGTCTCGTAGACCGTTCGAACGAGTCCCGCGTCCAGTTGGCGCTGCGCATCACCGGACTGCGCCGCGCGGAAACTCGCAAGGACGCGTGGCTCCGCCAGCAGGAACGACTCGCAGCGCGCGCGCGCATCGCAGAACTGATCCGCCTTTCCAGCGACATGGACGAGGCGCCGTCCGAACTCATCGAGCACGCGCGCGATGAGCCGTGCCGACTCCGCCGGATTGCCTTGCGCCTGATCCTGCGCCTGCTCGAGCATCTGCTCCGCCGTGGGCGAGTCATCGACGACCACGACCGCGAACTCCTGCGCATGCAAGGGAACGCACACGATCGCAGCGGCGATCAAGCCGAGCATCCGCACCCAACACCGCGCTCGCAACGCCGGTCGCATCACAGCATCGTAGGGGCGCGCACGCCACGGGCACTCGAGCGCCATCCGAATCTGTGCGAAACCACGAACGCTGGTGCCCCCGAACGCATCACGGCTGAGCGCGACAGCGCGTAGATTGACCGTCATGCGCGCTCTCGCATGTGCTCTGCTTGCCCTGCCAGCCGTGGTGGGCTGCACCGCATCCCCTGAGGTGCGCGTGTTGGCGCTTGAGCGTGTTTCAACGGGTGCAAACGCGGACGAGTTCGCGATGCGGATCGAACTGCGCAACCCGAACACGATTCCGCTTGTCCTCGACCGCTGGAAGTATTCCGTGTCGACGCCCACCGGATCTTGGAGCACGGAGTGGATTGCGACGCGCACTTTGCCCGCGCGCTCCATCACTCTTGAGCGCCTCCCAGTCGTCATCCCCCATGCGGTGGCGATGAACCCGCCCGCTGACTCAACGGGCGCATCAGCGACGGACGCCGTTCCGCTCTCCTGGCGCGCGAGCGGGTCGCTCAGCTACTTGTTGCCGGGACAACTCGCGGAAACGCTCTTCGATCTTGGGATCAGCCGACCGGACGTCGATTTTTCCGGCTCCGGGACTTCTTCGGCGCCGGGGGCAGAGGCTCCAGCAGTCGACCGACAGTGAGATCCTCCTGCGCTGCGCTGCTCCCTCGCGTGGCCGCCGCCAGCGAGTCCGCCATCAGACGGGCGTGGACGCCAAGCCTGCGAGGATCGTCCTTCGTCAGCCCGTCATCACTGACCCGACTGTAGGAGCCATCCGCACGCAACTCCCAAGAATACGCGACATCCTGCAGCGAATAATCGAGCACAGTCCAGAGCGTGCGCCGATGCTCCGGACGCTCGATGGGTGCGGCGGCTTCGACGCGAGTCTGCAAATTGCGGTACATCCAGTCGGCGCTGCCGATAAGGAAATCGCCGTCGAACGGATTGTCCTTGCCTGCACCGAACCAGAAGATGCGACTGTGTTCGAGAAAACGCCCAAGGATCGAACGCACGCGGATGCGGTCCGACACTCCGGGAACCTGCGGACGGAGGCAGCAGAACCCGCGCACGATCAGGTCGACCGACACACCCGCTTGACTGGCGCGGTACAGCGCCTCCATCACGCCGCGGTCCTCCAACTGATTCATCTTCGCGATGATGCGCGCGGGCTTCCCTGCGAGCGCGAACTCGATCTCGCGCTCGATGAGTTCAAGGAAGCGCCGCTTCATGTTGATCGGCGCGATGAGCAACTTGTTGAACGTGGTTTGCCGTGACCGCCCCGTCATGTAGTTGAAGAGATCAACCAGATCTTCGGTGATCAGCGGATCGGTCGTGAGCAGCCCGATGTCCTCATAGAGCCGAGCGGTGCGCGAGTTGTAGTTGCCCGTTCCCACATGACCGTAGCAGCGGATGCCGTCCGTTTCACGGCGCACCACCAACGCTGTCTTCGTGTGTGTCTTGAGCCCGATGACGCCGTAGGCGACATGCACGCCCGCGTTCTCAAGTTTCCGTGCCCATTCGATGTTGCGCGCCTCATCAAAGCGTGCGCGCAGTTCCACAAGGACCGCCACCTGCTTTCCACTTTCCGCGGCGCGGACAAGGCTTCCAATGAACGGACTGTCGCCACTCGTGCGGTAGAGCGACTGCTTGATGCACAACACCTTCGGATCTTCGGCCGCTGCCGCGATGAAGCGTTCCACGCTGAGCTCGAAGCTCTGGTATGGGTGGTGAACGAGGATGTCCCCGCGGCGAATCTCCGAGAAGATGCTCGCGCCGCTCTCGGTGGGAAGTTCCACGGGCGGAAGCGGAACCCATCGTGGATAACGCAGTTCCGCGCGATCAAGATCGGCGATGGGATCGAGGATCCCGTAATCGATCAAACCCGCCGTCTCGTAGATGTCCTCCGCACCGAGGCTCAATTCCTCCATGAGGAATCGAACGATGCGGGGGCTTGCACCGCCCGCCACTTCGAGCCGAACGACACGCGCGAACTTGCGCTCCTTCAGTTTCTGCTCGACCGAGACAAGCAGGTCATCCGCCGCATCCCGTTCGGGCTCGATCTCCGCATCGCGTGTGATGCGGAAGGGAAGCACCTGCAGGATCTCCATGCCGGGGAAGAGTTCCTCGAGGTGATGCTCGATGATCTCCTGCACGGCGATGAATCTGCCGCCCGCACGAAGCTCGAAGAGCCGCGACGGCGACTCCGGGATCTTCACGCGCGCGAACAACGTCTCCGGTTCGCCGGGACGCCGCACGACAAGCCCGAGCGAAACGCTCATGTTGGAGATGAACGGGAATCGATGGCCTGGATCAACGGCGAGTGGCGTGAGGATCGGGAAGATGTTGCGGCGGAACCATGCCTGCGTCTCCGCGCGCTCCGCGTCGGTCAGATCCGCCCAGCCAACGATGTGGATTCCCGCCGATCGGAGCGCAGGGAGCAGTGTGTCGCGGTAGATCTTCGCCTGAAGGCAGTCGAGTTCCAGAACGCGCGTCCGAACCGTGTGCATGAGTTGCGCGGGACTGACCCCGCCGAGCACACCCGTGGAGAGCCCCTCCTCCATGTCGTGCCGCAGCGCACCCACGCGCTTCATGTAGAACTCATCGAGGTTGCGCGAGTAGATCGAGAGAAAGCGGACGCGCTCGAGCAGCGGCACTTTCGGATCGCTGCACATCTCAAGGACGCGCGCGTTGAACTCGACCCACGACTGATCGCGGTTGATGAATCGCGCAGGATCTGCGGACGCGCCCCCTGCCGATCCGTCGACCGCGGGTTCACGATCCGGTTCGCGGGTCATCGGCAGGGTGCCTCCACCGCGCGCGGAATGAACCGCGCCGCACAGCCTGGCGCCTCGGTGACGCGGACAGCCTGGACTCGAACACCTTCGGGCAGTCGACGCGCGACCTCCTGCGCCACATGACGCGCGACCGCTTCCGCGCTTGGGTTCACGCGATCGAACGGTGGCGTTGCGTTCAAGTTGACGGATCGAAACGGCTGCAGGACTTCGTCGAGTGTCCGCTCGAGATGATGGAAATCGAAGGCCAGTTCATCGGCGTCGAGACGGTCGGCGGCAACCGTGAGATCCACCTGCCAATCGTGCCCATGCGGCACCTCGCGCTCACCGCGCAGGAGCAGCGCATGCGCAGCCGAGAAGGTCCGCCGCACCTCAAGTTCGAACATGAATCCGAGTATAGGGAGACATGGGTGGAAGTCCGCACACCGCTCGCCCACTCGCGCACCCCCTTTTCCCCGATAGAGTGCGCGGAATGCAGGATGCACCTCTCATGCTCTCTGTTTCTGGCGCGCGCGGCATTGTGGGTGCGTCGATGACTGAGGATGTCGCCCGGCGATTTGCCCGCGCGTTCGCAGAACATGTGCGCACTGGTTCGCACTTGGCCGTGGGCAGTTCCGCGCCACGGATGGTGCTCGGGAGTGATGGCCGGGGCTCGGGTGGCGCACTCGCAGTCGCCGCCGCCGATGGACTGCAGGAGTGTGGCTTCGATGTGATCGACATCGGTACGGTGGCCACGCCGACAGTCGGACTGATGATCGGTCAACTGCAGGCCGTAGGCGGGATCGCTGTGACGGCGAGCCACAATCCCGTGCAGTGGAACGGACTCAAGACGCTGAATGCCGACGGGCTCGCACTGCCGGCAGCAGAGGCGGCGAAGGTCATCGCCACATTCCGTGCGGGTGTGGCACAACCGCCAGCCCCGCGGCGCGGCGTGCGTTCACAGCACAGCAACGCGGATGAGACGCATGTCGCGCGCGTACTGTCGCTCGTCGATGTCGATCGCATCCGTGCCGCGCAGTTCCGCGTGGTGCTCGACAGCGTGAATGGCGGTGGTGCGCGGTCCGGCGGGCTCTTGCTGCGCCAACTTGGCTGCGATCTGCTGCACTTGAACGCGGAGCGCACGGGGTCGTTCGCACACATACCGGAGCCCACTGCAGAGAACCTCGGCGACCTCTGCGATGCGGTTCGCAGAGATGGTCGCGCGGTGATTGGATTTGCACAGGATCCCGATGCGGACCGCTTGGCGATGGTGGATGGGGCTGGTCGGTACATCGGCGAGGAATACACGCTGGTGCTCTGCGCTTTGCGCATGCTGCAGCGGCATGGACAGGGCGCACTCGCCACCAACCTTTCGACGAGCCGAATGATCGACGATGTGGCCGCGCGCTTTCCGAAGTCGCGCGTGTGGCGCACCGCCGTTGGCGAGGCGAATGTGGTCGGCGGGCTGCGTGCCCACGATGGCATCATCGGCGGCGAGGGCAATGGTGGGCTGATCTGGCCGCGCGTCTGCTGGGTTCGCGACTCGCTTTCGGCCATGGCGCTCACGCTGGAACTGCTGGCGCACGAGGGAACATCGCTCGCGGAGATCGTGCAGGGATTGCCGAAGTACGCGATGATCAAGCGCAAGATGGATCTTGCCGCCGTGGGCGGACAGGCTGCGGTGGCCCCTGCGCTTGATCGAGTCCGCGCGCATTTCGGGGCGCGCGCCGATGCGCGCATCGATGATGCGGATGGCGTTCGCATCGACCTGCCGGCAGGGTGGGTTCACCTTCGTGCATCCAACACGGAGCCGATCATCCGCCTGATTGCTGAGGCCGCCTCTGCGGGCGGTGCCGAGGCGCTCGCCGCGGAGTGCGCGACCGCTGCAGGACTTTCGGCAGGCGGCTGAACGAGTGGTGCACTTCCTGTCGTAGTATCGATCGGATGATCCTCTCCGGCGCATTCACCGCCATCGTCACTCCCTTCAGCGCCGACGGCACGCGGGTCGATCTTGCACGACTCGAACAGCAGGTGAAGTTCCAAGCGGAGGGCGGGGTGAGGGGGATCGTGCCCTGCGGCACCACGGGCGAGGCGCCGACTCTGTCCGAAGCGGAGCACGAGTCGGTCGTGGATTGTGCCGTACGCATCGGCAAGCCACTTGGCTTGCACGTCGTGGCTGGCGCCGGCAGCAATTCCACCGCACACGCCATCCATCTGCACCGTCTTGCGCATCAGCTTGGTGCGGATGCTTCGCTGCAAGTGGCACCCTACTACAACAAGCCATCGCAAGAGGGTCTCTACCGACACTTCATGGCAGTCGCGGACAGTTGTCCACTGCCGATCATGCTCTACAACATCCCTGGGCGTTCGGCTGTGACGATCACGCCCGAGACGGTGGCACGCCTGAGCGCGCATCCGAACATCGTGGCGATCAAGGAAGCCACTGGTTCCATGGATTCGGCGAGCGACATCCGTCGTCGCTGCGGCATCGCGATCCTCTCTGGAGATGATTCGCTCACCGCATCGTTCGCCGCGGTCGGTGCGGAGGGAGTCGTCAGCGTGGTGTCCAATCTTGTGCCCTCCCGCGTGGCGGCGTTGTGCGCCGCGATCGCCGCTGGCTCGCTGCACGAAATGCGGCGTCTGCACGATGCGTTGTATCCGCTCGCGCGCGGGCTGCTCTCACTCGATGTGAACCCCGTCCCGCTGAAGGCTGCGCTGCAACTGCTTGGGCGCGACAGTGGTGCCGTCCGTCTGCCTCTTGCGCCCGCGTCCGATGCCGCGCGCAGCGAGATCGCGCGCCTGCTGAGTGCGGCAAATCTGCACGCAGCGGATGCCAAGCCACCTCGTGCTGCGGCCGTTGAGGCGTCCACATGAGTGGTTCGGATCGCGTTCCACCCACGCCCACGGAGCGGCTCCTCGACTGGCCCGAACTGCCCTTTCGCATTGCAGTGCTGGTCTATCTCTTCGATGCCAACGGGCGCCTGTTGATGCTGCATCGGCGCAAGCCGCCGAACATCGGGCGCTTCTCTGCGATCGGCGGAAAGATCGAAGTGCAGCGCGGCGAATCGCCCCACGAGTGCGCACGGCGCGAGACATTCGAGGAAGCGGGCATGCTGCTGCAGCCCGAAGACCTGCGGCTGATGGGGATCATCTCCGAGCGCGCCTATCTCGGCGAACACCACTGGCTGATCTTCCTCTTCGAGTCCACGCGCCCGATCGACCATGCGTCGGTCGCGCGCATGTCCTTTGACGAGGGAGAACTCCGCTGGGTTCCTGAGGCGGAGGTCGCCGATCTCCCGATTCCAGAGGCCGACAAGATCGTCATGTGGCCCAATGTGCGGCGCCACCGCGGTGGATTCTTCATGGCGGAGATCGACTGTTCAGTGCAGCCCGCGGCGCACCGCGTGGTGGAGAGCGCACCGCCCCGAGCAGGCTGACGGGGCGCTGCTCAGTCGGCACAGAGCGCGCGCATCTCGGCGACCGCGGCGCGCATTCCGACAAGCACGGCGCGGCTCACGATGGCGTGACCGATGTGCAGTTCCCACAATCCAACGCAGTGCGCGATCGGCCGGACATTCTCTCGGTGCAGCGCATGGCCTGCGTTGAATCGCATGCCGGCTGCGACGATCTGATCGCCAGTCCGCTGCACATCGCGCAGTGCCGCACTCGCGCGCGGGCCGAGCGTTCCCTCATCATGGAACGCATGTGCGTAGGGACCTGTGTGCACCTCGCAGATCGCAATGCCGAGGCGTGCGGCAGCCGCGACCTGCCGTTCCTCGGCATTGATGAACACACTGACGGGGATGCCTGCGCTGCGCAGCGGCTCGATCACCGCCTGCAGCCGTTCACGAAGACCGTGCACATCAAGCCCACCTTCCGTCGTCACTTCGTTGCGCCCCTCGGGCACAAGCATGACGGTCTCGGGACGCGTCGCAAGCGCCACAGCGACCATTGGAGCTGTCGGTGCCATCTCCAAGTTCAGCGGAACGCGCAGCGACTTTCGAAGGCGTTCAACATCCGCATCCTGAATGTGGCGACGGTCCTCCCGCAGGTGCACGGTGATGCCGTCGGCGCCACCCGCCACGGCCTCCGCCGCTGCAAGCACCGGATCGGGCTCCCATGTCCGACGCGCCTGACGGATGGTCGCGACATGATCGATGTTGACGCTCAATCTCGCCACGGGGTTATCCTAGAACGATGGCGTCGTTCGAGTCGAAGCTTGTGGAGTTAAGTTGCCTGCTTGCCGCGCAAGGCGGCAGCGTGCTGCGGCTTGTCACACTCGCGGTCGAGGCATACTTCGATCACAACGAACCGAAGGCAGCGCAGGTCATCGCCCTCGATGATGAGATCGACACGGTGGATGTTGCGATTGAGCGGCAGTCGATCCCGATCCTCGCGATGGGACAGACCGACGAGAACGCGATCCGTGAGGTGCTGACGCTGGTGAAAGTCAACAACGAACTCGAGCGCATCGCCGACTGCGGCGTCAACATCGCGGAACAGGTGGTCGGCCACCTGAAACCAGCGGAGTCGATGCCGCCCACCTTTCGGGTGATGGCGAACAGCGTTCTTGGGATGCTGCGCGACAGCCACCGCGCGCTGGTGGACAACGACCCTGAACTGGCGCGGCAGGTCCTCCTGTTTGATGACACCGTCGACCGTTTCCGAAACGAACTGCTGCTGCAGGCGCAGGAACAGGTCGCGCTTGGCAGCATCAGTGTTCACTTCGCATTTCGCATCACGACGGCGACGCGGAACATGGAACGCATCGCAGATCACTGCACGAACATCTGCGAGCAGACGATCTACCTGCGAACGGGCAAGATTGTGCGACACCGCCCGGAAGGCTGGTCGGACCCCGTCGTCCCGAAGGCGACATAGCCGCCGCTCGCGAAGACCCCACTGCCGTGGCGACAGCCCAGCGACCATCACTCGACGAACGCCGCAGCGCCGCTGCCGCCCGCCTTCGCGAATTCGGGCAGCAGCATCTGCTGCACTTCTGGGATCGATTGTCCGATGTGGCGCGCAGCAGTTTGCTCGACGAGATCGATGCACTGCCGCTGGAGATGCTGCAGCGCACATTCGCCGATCAGAGTGCGGCCCCGAAGCCTGATCCGCACAGCATCTTGCCCGTGGATCCGGTGGTGATGGATCGTGTGGATACGGAGCGGTACGTGCGCGAAGGGTCCGCTGTGATCGCAGCCAATCGTGTCGCGGCATTCACAGTCGCGGGTGGTCAGGGAACGCGCCTTGGCTCCGATGCGCCCAAGGGCACCTTCCCCGCCACGCCGATCCTGCGGAAGTCCCTCTTTGAGGTCTTTGCGGAGTCGATCGGTGCGGCGCGCGCGCGCTGGTCTGCACGGATTCCCTGGCTCATCATGACGAGCCCGCTGAACCATGACGCAACAGGCCGCTTCTTCGCTGCGCATGACTGGTTTGGACTCGGCCAGGAGAGCGTTCATCTGATTGTGCAGGGAACGCTTCCCTCGCTCGACCGCGCAGGGCGCGTCCTGCTTGCCACCGAGAGCGCGATCGCGCTCAATCCCGATGGACATGGCGGCGCGGTGCGTGCGCTCGATCAGAGCGGGTGGCTCAATCGTCTCGCACGTGAGGGCATCGACACACTCTCCTACTTCCAAGTGGACAATCCGCTGTGCAAGCCAGTCGATGCGCTGTTCATCGGTCTCCACCACGCGCACCCCGACAGTTCCGGGGAAGTGTCGAGCAAGGTGGTTGCGAAGACATCGGCGGCCGAGAAGGTCGGCGTGTTCTGCCAGCGCGGCAACTCGCGCTTCGTGATGGAGTACAGCAATATGCCGCGCGAGATGACCGAGGCGCGCGATGCCGAGGGTGCGCTGCTGCACCGTGCAGGCTCGATTGCCGTGCATGTCTTTGGTGTGCCGTTCCTGCAGCGGCTTGTCCGTGAGGGGCATGGGCTGCCCCTGCACCGCGCGCTCAAGAAGGTGCCTTGCATCGATCCCGAAACGGGAACACACCGCGTGCCGACGGAGCCAAACGCGTTCAAGTTGGAGTCGTTCATCTTCGACACAGTGCCCGCCGCGCGGCGCGCGCTGGTTGCGCAGACCACGCGAACCGAGGAGTTTGCACCGATCAAGAATGCGGTCGGTGAAGATTCCCCCGCCACGAGCAGCGCACTTCAGTCGGAACGCGCCGCGCAGTGGCTGGAACGCTGCGGCGTACGGATCGCGCGAGATGCCGCGACGGGGCGATGCCTCGCGGAGATCGAACTTTCGCCGCGGACCGCGCTGGATGCGGCAGCACTCGCGACGTGCGCCACACTGCCTGCACGCATCGGTGCGGGAGAACGCCTCACCATTTGAACCCGCGTTGGCGCTCCGCTCACACGCGGTCAGCGACATCCGCCACTTGGAGCGCAGGGCGATTTCGTCCGCTCCACATATCCACCTGCGGCGAACCGATGATCTGAATACCGAGCCCGCGTGTCAGGCGCTTCGACTGCGCGGCTTGCCGCCACCACGTACACGAGAGTTCTGCGGTTGGCGAATCGCCAAGCCGCACGAAGAAACTGATGTGATCACGGTCCTTGCCGAAGATGCGCGGCGTGGAAGTGATGACGGCATCGTGCGCCCAGACGGTTGGCGAAGGAAATCCACGACCGAACGGACCGAGCTGCTGCACCGCCGCGAACGACTCCGCCGAAATGTCACTGCCCACGAGACACACATCCGCCCGCACCGATGGACCCGCGTTCGGTGGGCGATGTGCGGCGGCGTGTGCGGAGAGTGCCTCGCGGAATGCCGCAATCTTCCTCTCGGACACGGCGACACCAGCGGCGGCCGCATGACCGCCGAAGCGTTCAAGATGCTCGGCACACGTTTCAAGCCCCCCGAGGATCGAGTACCCATCGATGCTCCGCGCGGAGCCATACGCCATCCCCCCGCCCGACTGCATGAGCACCACTGGAACATGCAGGCGATCGGCGAGCCGCGCGCACGCGGTGCCAACGATGCCGCGCGACCACAGCGGATCGTCAAGGACGCACGCCCCGCGTGCGGCGCCAAGCCCCTCGTCCTGCCGCTCCAGCGCCTGCTCAAAGATCTCTCGCTCTTCGGCCTTGCGCTGTTCATTCAAGGCTGCGAAACGGCGCACCGACTGCACCGCTTGCCGTTCGCTTGCCGCATCGGTTCCATCGACCATGCGCGGTAGTGAAAGGAGTTGCATGCCGTCCATCGCACTTCCAAGCCGCCCGCAGGCGTTCAAGATCGGTGCGATCCCAAAGGAAATCCGCTCACTATCCACATGGTCCTGCGGTCCGATCCCTGCCTGCTCGGCAAGTGCGCGCAGTCCAGGCAAGCTGCTGCGAGCGATCCTCGCCATGCCGAGCCTGGTGATGATGCGGTTCTCACCGATGAGCGGCACGATGTCCGCCACCGTCCCGAATGCGGCGAGCGCGAGCGTCTCGACGAGCATCTCCCGCAGTTCGGGCGTCACACGATCGTTGCCACACCACGCGCGGCAAAACGCCAGTCCCACCTTCCATGCGACCGCCGCTCCGCACAGCGTTCCATCGCCACCACCCAACGAAGGATGTGCGATCGCGTGTGCGTTCGGCAAACGACCATCACTGCGCGCAGCGTGATGATCCGTGATCAGGACCTCGAGTCCGAGATCACGCGCCACTGCAACCTCCTCGAGCGCGGTGATTCCGCAGTCGACGGTCACGATCAGCTGCGCACCATCGGCAGCAAGTTGACGCACCGCTTCCAACGAAAGCCCGTATCCCTCGGTCGCGCGTTCGGGGATGTACACGCGCGGCGCATCGCCCCCCCGGACATGACGAATCAGGTGAACCAATATCGCGGCGGCACACATGCCGTCCGCGTCATAGTCGCCGAAGATCGCGATGCGCTTTCCCGATCGCACGGCGTCGGCAAGTCGACCACCCACTTCGACCGCACCAAAGAGATCCTCAGGCGGCTTGAGATGATCGAATGTGGGTGCTGTGAATCCCGCGAGTGCATCGGCATCGATGCCGCGCGCAGCAGCAACGCGCTGCAGGAGCGTGCCCCGCGTCGGTCGTGCCGCCGCACCGTCCGGCAGTATCCACCGCTTCAGCCAGCCTTGCATCGCAGGCAGACTACGCCGATGACTCGAGCGCATCGACCGACCGTGCGCCCGCACCGCATCTTCCGTGAGTTACCATCGAAACCGAAGGAGACGCTCCCATGACCGAACGCTACAAGTCTGTGCTGCTCTTTGGCGCGCCTGGCGTGGGCAAGGGAACCCAAGGCAAGATCCTCGGCAAGATTCCTGGGTTCTTCCATCTTGCGTGCGGCGACGTCTTTCGATCGCTGGATATGACGAGCGATCTCGGCAAGCAGTTCCTCGCCTACTCCAAGCGCGGCGAACTCGTGCCGGATGAACTGACGATCGAGATGTGGCGGCAGAACATGCACGCGCAGACCGTGCTCAGCCTGTTCAAGCCGAAGCAGGATCTGCTGGTGCTCGATGGCATCCCGCGCAACGTGGCGCAGGCGAAGGCGCTGAAGAAGTCGCTTGATGTGCTGAAGGTGATCCATCTCTTCTGCGGTGATGAAGAGGCAATGATGCAACGGATGCGGCGCCGCGCACTCAAGGAGAACAGGATGGACGATGCGGACGACAAGGTCATCCGCCACCGCTTCGAGGTCTATCACAAGGAAACGCACCCCGTCCTTGACTTCTACTCCCCATCGATCGTGGTGAACATCGATGCGGTGGGTTCACCGGCGCAGGTGTTCATGCGCGTCCTTGATGTCGTGGTGCCCGTGCAGGACGCGCACTTCAACCAACCCGCCGCTTCAGCGAACTGAACGAATACAGCGTGTCGATCGGCGCGTCGCACACCGCGCCCGACTCATCAGGGTGCGCCCGGCACATCGAGATCGGCGGGCTCTGTGCTGCCCCGCCTTCGGACGGCAATGGGCTTCGGAGCAAACCGCTCTTCCGCCTGCTGCAGCGCGAGCAGTCGCCGCTCCAGCACGAGACTCCGCGACATCGACGGGAATTGCCCCTCAAACTTGTCCAAATCGGCTGCCGTCGTCAGTTGCATGTCGATATTCAGACGCTGCTCGACGAAGCCACCCTGACCGTCAAGTCTCGGTCGCCCGCGCTCATCGCGTTCCGGGCGCGCGACGCGGAGTTTCACGGTGTCGCCAGGCAGGCGCGACTGGATGAGATCCACCAGATCATTGGAGTTGGAAATCGGCTTTCCATCGATCTCCTCGATTCGGTCACCGACCTTCAGCACCGTGCTCGCGGGCATGCCCGGAAGCAGCATGATGATCTCGACTCCGGGTCGCTGCGGATCGCCGCTCGGTTGCATGCGGATGCCCAGCGCGCCGCGAGGCAGCGCAATCACCTTCTCGCGCGCCGCAGCAAGCAGACGCTCGCGCTGCTCCGTGCTGAGTTGCTCGCGGTCGAGCACGGCAAAGAGCTGCTCAGGCGCGACGGAAGCATCCGTCAGAACGCGGCTCGCCTCACTTCGCTCGTTGAACACAGCGGAGTCGAGTGCAGCGACCGCCGCCCGCACCTTCGCCGAAATCTTCACGGACGCCAAGACCTCCGGCGACCACAAGCGAAGCACTTCGGGTGCTGGCGTGGTGGGCTGCCCCATGAGATCGCCCCGCCACAGCTGCGGCTGCTGAAGCGCAGGGTTGACCGGAACTTTGCGAACATTCTCCTGCACATCGGCAGCGACCCCTCCGCGAATGCGCAGCGCGTCCACCTGTTGCCCCTGCGCATCGCGCACAGCACCCTGACTTGCCCATGCAAGCGCAGTCGAACCCGCCGCCGCGAGCAGGGCTGCCGCGACTGTGGCGCGCTTGCGCTGCCATGCATGCCGTGCATGCGAGACCTGCGAGGTCCGCAACGGCGCTGCGGCATCACTCGACATTCTGAGCCTGCTCCTTGATGCGGTCGATGGCAGTCTTGATGTCCACAACCTGCTGCGCAGTCTCCACGTCCGCGGACTTGCTCGCGATCGTGTTTGCCTCGCGCAGGAGTTCCTGTCCAAGGAAGTCGAGCGGTCGCCCCACGGGTTCGCGGTTGGCAGGATCGAGAAGCCGTTCAAGTTGATCGATGTGCCCGATCAGCCGAACCACCTCCTCGGCGATGTCCGAACGCTCGGCAAAGATCGCCACTTCACGGAGCAGATCCGATGGTTCGACACTCTTGCCGACTTCCTTCAGCATCGCATCCATGCGCTGGCGGAGGCGCGTCTGATACGCCTCGACCACCTGCGGCGCGCGCGCCTGAATCGACATCGTCCGTGCGCGCAGGGTCTTCGCGCACTCGCTGAGGTGCGTCCGGATGGTTTCGCCCTCGCGTGCGCGGGATTCAAGCACACGTTGACATGCCTCGTCGACCAGTCGAAGCACCGTCGGACGCAGGTGCTCAAGGAACACCTCACCGCCATCCTCCACCACCACGCCCGGAAGCGCCAGCAACTGACCGCGGTCCACCTTGCGTGCCTCTTCCGAGCCAAGCATCTGCGTCAGTTGCGCGATGTAGCCATTGAGTACCTCACCATCGATGCGCGCACTGCGGCGCGCGGCGGAGGCAACGATTCGCAGCGTCACAAGGACACTGCCGCGAACAAGCCGCCGCGTGCAAGCGACTTCGATCTCGCCTTCCAGCGCGGAAAGTTCCTCAGGAACACGAAGCGTGCACTTGAAGTGACGATTGTTGACGGATCGAACCTCGACTTCGACGGGCACGCCATCGACTTCGCCGCACGCGACTCCGAAACCGGTCATCGAGCGGATCATCGGTGTCGTCCTGCGTGCGGTCAGGGAGTCGGCGCTGGCTGCGCGGGCGCTGCTGGCGCTGGCGCTGGCACTGGCGCGGGTGCTGCAGGATCTGCTGGCGCGGGTGCGGGTGCTGTTGGCGCGACAAGCGGCTGATCGACCGCGGGGGTTGCGTTCACATCGACTGGCACCGCAGCACCAGTCGCGGCGCTCGGATCCGTGGGGGCAGCAGCGGGCTGCAGCAGATTTGTGCCCGCCTCCGAAACCTGCGCCGCCGGTTCTTCAACTGCCTGCTCCGGCGCCGGGTTGTCCATCACATTCAGCGTGATCGCGATCACGAGGTAAACCGAGAACGCACCCAGCGTGAGGTAGGTCAGTACATCGCCGGTTCGACCGCCGAATGCCGTGTCCGTTGCGCCACCGCCCGCACCGCCGAACGCCTGGGCGAGTCCGCCACCCTGCGGGCGTTGCACCAAGATGATGAGCACCAAGATGACGCTCGAGGCGGCGAACAGGAAGGTGAGCAAGTTGAACCAGAATCCCATGAATGCGTTCCTCGGCCAGGCTCAGCTGGCTGCAACTCCGACCGTCGCCGCGGTGCACAAGGCCAGGAAGTCGTGCGCTTTCAGCGAAGCGCCGCCAACCAGCCCACCATCCACGCCGTCCACCGCAAAGATCGACTTCGCGGTCGCCGGCACCAACGACCCGCCGTACACCACGCGGACGCCAGAGGCGAGCCGAGCATCATAGCGTGCCGCAAGCGCAGAACGGATCTCGCGGTGCGCCTCGCCCGCATCGGCTGGTTGTGCCGTGATGCCCGTGCCAATCGCCCACACCGGTTCGTATGCGATCACGACATCGTCCATTGCCGCAGCATCGATCGCGGCAAGCGCCGAACGCAACTGCGCCGCGATGATGTCATGCGCCTTCCCAGCATCGCGCTCCGCGCGCGTCTCGCCAACGCACAACACGGCACGAAGCCCGCTGCCAAGCGCCATCGAAAGTTTGTCCGCAATCAACGCCTCACTCTCGCCGATCGTGTGACGACGCTCCGAGTGACCGACGATCACCCACGATGCGCCGACATCGCGCAGCATCTCGGCACTGACCTCGCCAGTGCGGGCGCCGTTCACCTCGCCCGACAGATCCTGAGCGCCGAGCGCGACGGGCGAGCCGGCGATCGCCTCCGCGACAGGCAGCAGATACGGAAAGGGCGGAAAGACCACGACATCCGCAGCCCAGTCCGCGCCGGTGCCCTCCGCGATCGCATGCGCAAGCGAACGCGCGCTTGCATGATCGGTATTCATCTTCCAGTTGCCACCGATGAAGGGACGCCGCATCCCTCGGATGGTACGGGCTGCACGACTGCGTATCCTCCCCGCTCTCGCCATGTCACAGCCACGAAGCGCAGCTGAAATCAGGTCCGCGTTCATCGACTTCTTCCGAAAGAAGGCGGGGCACACCTTCGCTGCAGGCAGCGCCGTTGTGCCCTTCGACGATCCGACACTGCTCTTCACCAACGCTGGCATGAATCAGTTCAAGGATGTGTTTCTTGGGCGCGGTTCACGCGCGTTCACACGCGCGGTCAATTCGCAGAAGTGCATCCGTGCGGGCGGCAAGCACAACGACCTCGAGGATGTGGGCAAGGATGTCTATCACCACACGTTCTTCGAGATGCTCGGCAACTGGTCATTCGGCGACTATTTCAAGAAGGAGTCGATCGACTGGGGGTGGGAACTTCTGACGAATGTGTATGGACTGCCGAAGGATCGCCTCTACGCGACCTATTTCGGCGGCGACAAGGCTGCGGGGCTCGCTCCCGATGATGAGGCGCGCAAACTGTGGTGCGCGCATCTGCCTGCGAATCGCGTGTTGCCAGGATCGATGAAGGACAACTTCTGGGAGATGGGTGAGACGGGACCATGCGGTCCATGCTCGGAGATCCACTTCGACCGCATCGGTGGGCGCGATGCCGCGAGGCTCGTCAACAGCGGCGATCCCGATGTGCTCGAGATCTGGAACCTCGTCTTCATCCAGTTCAACCGCGAAAGTGGTGGAACGCTGAAGCCGCTGCCCGACAAGCATGTCGACACGGGCATGGGACTCGAGCGTTTGGTGAGTGTGATTCAAGGCAAGCGATCGAACTACGACACCGATCTGTGGAAGCCGATCTTCGACGCGATCGCGCGGACGACGGGAGCGCGCCCCTACGGAGGGTCGTTGACCGATCCGACGGACATCGCGTACCGAATCATCGCCGATCATGTGCGCTGCCTGACTGCGGCGGCATGTGATGGTGCCGGTCCGGGCAGCGATGGCCGCAACTATGTGCTGCGGCGCATTCTCCGCCGCGCCGCGCGGCATGGGCGACAGACGCTCGGCATGGAGCGGCCGTTCGTGCATCTGCTTGTGCCTGCCGTGGTCGAGACGCTCGGCGGTGCGTTCCCCGAAATCGCAGCGGGTGCCGCCAAGGCTGCGCAGACGATCCGCGCGGAGGAAGAACTCTTTGGCAAGACGCTCGGGCGCGGCATCGCGCTGTTCGACGAGTCCGCCGAGCGCGCACGGCAGTCGGGAAGCGGCACGATCACCGCCGACGATGCCTTCCGCCTGCACGACACGTGGGGGTTCCCTGTCGATCTCACCGAGGTCATGGCTGCTGAGCGCGGACTGCGGGTGGATGTCGCGGGCTACGAGTCGTTGATGGAACGCGCCCGCGAAACAAGCCGCGCAGGAGCGCAGGGCGGCGAGCGCATGGAACTGCCTCCCGATGCGATGGCGAAGCTCGCGGCCATGCACATCCATGCCACCGATGACTCCGCGCGCGATCTTGGTCATCCGATGCGTGCGCGCATTCGCGCGGTGTGGGACGGCAAGCACTTTCGTGAGTCGCTCGAGACTGGACACATCGGCGGCATCGTGCTCGACCGCACCTGTTTCTTCGCCGAGAGCGGCGGGCAGGAAGCGGACGAAGGCGACATTCGCACATCGGCGCAGCGTGGCGCACGCGGCGGCGGCGCGGGTCACTTCGAGGTCCGCAATGTTCAGCGGTTCGGCGAGTATGTCCTGCACATTGGTCGCGTGGCGCACGGCGTGGTGCATGTGGACAGCGATGCGGAAATCATGCTGCATCACGAACGGCGCGAGCGCATCCGCGCGAATCACACCGCCACGCATCTGCTGAATCTTGCGCTGCGCACAGCTGTGGGAGAGGACGTGCAGCAGCGCGGATCGCTCGTCGCGGCGGATCGACTTCGCTTCGACTTCGCATCGTCACGCGCGCTCACGGCGGGCGAAGCGCAGCAGGTGGAAATGCAAGTCAACGCGGCAATCGCTGCAAATCTCCCAGTGTCGATCGGCACACTCCCGCTCGCCCACGCCAAGACGATCACTGGTGTCCGTGCCGTCTTTGGCGAGCGCTACCCAGATCCTGTCCGTGTGGTCAGCATCGGTGCCTCGATCGCGGATCTTGACCGAACACCGAATGATCCGCGCTGGGGTTCACTGTCAATCGAGTTCTGCGGCGGAACGCACCTCGCGTCCACGGGCAGTGCGAAGTCGTTCGTGCTGCTGTCGGAGGGTGCGTCTTCGGCTGGTGTGCGCCGCTGCTTCGGTCTCACGGGCAGTACGGCAAACGAAGCGGCAGAGACCGCGCGCCAGTTCGCGGCACGGGTCGAAACTGCGCTTCGTCTCGATGGCGATGCGCTGCTGACGGAAGCGGCAGAGATCGCGCGGGCGGAAACGGCCCTCACCATCGGGATGTGCGCGCGCCATGCGCTCGCACCTCGACTCGATGCGCTGCGTGAACGGACGAAGGATGCCCGCCGCAAGATGGAAGGCTCGACGCGTGATGAGGCGGTCACGCAGGTGCGCGCACTGACGGAGGCGCATGTCGCAGGTGACTCGCGCCGTCCGCTCGTTGCAGTGATCCGCGGCGCGGACGCGGCCGCACTGATGGCTGCGCTCGACTCGTCGCGCGCACAGTTGCCGGAGACACCGATTCTCCTCCTCAGCCCCGACAGCGAGTCAGGGAAGGTGGCCATTGCCGCCACAAGCCCCGCGTGGGCGATCGCGAAGGGACTGAAGGCAGGCGATTGGGTTCGCACGACTGCCCAAGCATGCGGCGGGTCGGGCGGCGGCAAGCCCGACACGGCCCAGGCAGGCGGCAAGGATGTCAGCAAGGTGGCTGAGGCTGTCGACGCTGCGCGCGCGTTCGCGGCGAACCGTTGACGCGACGAATCACGCGGATTGCCGGCGGAGGCTGAGCGCGCCCCAGGCGATCGCCGCGGCGACCACTGCCACCACGAGCACCGCACCGATCGCCGTCAGTTGTGACTGCATGGACCCGCCGCGCCAAAGCGGACCTTCGAGCGCGGCGATCGCCCAACGGAACGGGCTGACCGCGCTCACCGATGCGAGTGCAGGCGGCATGAACACGAGCGGGACGGAGCCGCCGCCGAGAAGCGCAAGAATGAGGATCACGGACCGCCCCGCGCCCTCACTCCCACCGAGGCTCTGGAACAGCGACGCCACCGCCATCGCCACCATCGTGAACGCGACCGCGATGGCAGCCATCGCAGGCAACAGCAGCGCCGGTTGCACGGGACGCACGCCAAAGGCGGTCACTGCCAGCACCATCAGCATCGCCTGCATCAGCAGCGCCATGCAGAAGCAGGCGAGCGCCTTGCCGGCAAGCACCATGTGCATCGAGAGCGGCGCCGCACACAAGCGCCGAAGCGTGCCGCGATTGCGTTCCACGGAAAGGCTCGTCACGAACGCCATCACGCAGCCCGCGAGCCCCCACACCACGCCCTGCGGAAAGGTGACGGCGAAACTTGATGGAGGACGCACAGGATCATCCACCACCGCACTCTGCGCGATGCGGACGGGGCGGAACGCGCTCAGCCGCGGGAACGCACCCGCGGCATCGCCACTGATCTGCTTCTCCAAACGGCGTTGCACCTTCTCCTCGCGCGCCACAGCGAGCCGCTGCGCCGCAGCAAGCAGATCGAGAAGCGCGGCGCGTTCATCCTCGCTCGTTCCCATGTCGGATGCGGACAACGCACGCAGCAGTGCCATCTGCCGCTGAAGGCGCGCGCTGTCGCCCACGCTCAGCATGAACTGCACGAAGCCGATCTCCATCAGTTTGCCTTGCAGCAATCCGAGTTCCGCGGAACGGCTTGGGTCGCCGAGCACTTCAATCGGCATCGACCCGCCCGTCAGCAGCGCCTCCGCCGCCATGTCGAACTCCTCGGGAACAATGACGACTGCGCAGCAGCGCGCGGATCGGACGCGCGCGATCGCTTCCTCGCGTCCCTCCACACGATCCACCTGCAGCGCGGGATCCGCCTCCAGTGCGCCGACGAATGACTCAGCGAGCGGCCCGCTCCCCTCACGGACGAGCGCGACCGTGATCGGCCCCGGCACTGCCATCCGCCCAAACACCATCCCAAAGAGCACGGCAATCACCAGCGGAAACACCAGGGTGAACACAAACGCACTGCGGTCGCGCAGCAGCAGGCGCAGATCCTTGCAAACGAGGGCGAGGAGCGGACCAGTCATTCGCGGAGCTCCCGACCCGTCAGCTTCAGCAGCACACTCTCCAGTCCGTGCGCAGCACGGCTGCTTCCCGCGCCGTGAATCGCGACCAGTTCATCCACGGTGCCCTCCGCCTGAATCTTCCCGTGATCCATCAGCGCGATGCGGTCGCTCAACTTCTCCGCCTCTTCCATGTCGTGCGTCGTCAGCAGCACGGCACATCCCGATGCGGCACGGGCACGAATGATGCCGCGCACATGCGCACGCGACTGTGGATCAACGCCCGCCGTCGGCTCATCGAGCACCAGGAGAGGCGGCTCATGGACGAGTGCCACCGCAAGATTGAGTCGCCGCTTCATGCCACCCGAATAGCTCCCGACACGCTCATCGGCACGCGTTGCCAGACCGACCATGTCGAGCGCTTCGAGCACCTGACGACGGCTGCGAAAGGCTCCGTACAGTTGCGCATACAGCTTGACCGTTTCCGTTGCGGTGAGCATGTCGTAGAGCGCCAGTTCCTGCGGCGCGAATCCGATGGCTCGCCGCACCGATGCGTTCGATGGATCCCCCGCGGCGCCGATCATCACGCTGCCCGAGTCCGGTCGCATCAGCCCTGTCGCAAGCGCGACCGTCGTGGATTTGCCCGCGCCGTTGGGTCCGAGCAGTCCGACCACCTCTCCCGCCGCCACACAAAGTGACACACGCTCGACAGCGCGCACCGTTCCGTAGCTCTTGGACACCTCGCGCAGCGCCAGCACGCCGTCATCCTACGGATCGCCGCCGAAAACCCGCGCTAGCCTGTTGTGCATGAGCGATGCCATCACCAGTGTGCTGCAGGAGAACCGCGTCTTCGAGCCGAGCGAGCACTTCCGCACGAGCATCGGAACGGTTCATGTGCCGAACATGGATGCGTACCGCGCAGAGCATGCGCGTTCACTGGGGGATCCTTCGAAGTACTGGGGTGAAGTGGCGCGTGGCTTCCATTGGATGCACCCATGGCAACGCGTCTTGGAGTGGAACGCACCCGATGCGCGATGGTTCGTGGGTGGGCAGACCAACGCATGCTTCAACTGCGTCGACCGTCAGGTGGAAGCTGGCTTCGGTGATGATGTGGCGATCATCTGGGAGGGCGAACCCTGTTCACCTGAACCGGAAGTGCGTCGACTCACCTACCGCGAACTGCAGCGCGAAGTGTCACGCACGGCGAATGCACTGCTGTCGATGGGCGTGAAATGCGGCGATGTCGTCACGATCTACATGGGCATGGTGCCCGAACTGGCGATCGCCGTTCTTGCCTGTGCCCGCATTGGCGCACCGCACTCGGTGATCTTCGGTGGCTTCGCACCCAATGCGATTGTGGACCGTGTCCTCGATGCACAGAGCAAGGTCATCATCACCTGCGATGGTGCGTGGCGCCGCGGTCAGGTGGTGCCGCTGAAGGCGAACGTGGACGAAGCGTGCACGCGACTCCCCGAGGTGCGCCATGTGCTGGTGCTTCGCCGTACGGGCCGCGAGGTGACGATGCACCCGACCCGCGACCTGTGGTGGCATGAGTGTGTTGGTGCACAGTCGGATGACTGCCCGTGCGCGGCGGTCGACTCGGAGCATCCTCTCTTCCTGCTGTACACGAGTGGTTCAACGGGGAAGCCCAAAGGAATCGTGCACACCACGGGCGGCTACATGGTCTTCACCGCGCACACGGCACGACTCACATTCAATCTCGTGCCAGCGCGCGGGCAGGTCTACTTCTGCACGGCGGACCTCGGCTGGATCACAGGCCACTCCTACATCGTGTACGGACTGCTGCCCAATCGCGTGCCGACGCTGATGTACGAGGGCGCGCCGAACTTTCCCGCCGAGGACCGCTTCTGGGCGATCGTGGAGCGCCACCGTGTCACGCACTTCTACACCGCACCAACAGCGATCCGCTCGTTCATGAAGTGGGGCGATGCGCATCCGCAGCGGCATGATCTTTCGAGCCTGCTGGTGCTCGGCACCGTCGGCGAGCCCATCAACCCAGAAGCATGGATGTGGTACCACCGCACGATCGGCTCCTCACGCTGTCCGATTGTGGACACGATGTGGCAGACGGAGACAGGTGGGCACATCATCACACCGCTGCCGGGTGCGACCCCGACAGTGCCGGGTTCATGCACGCTGCCAATGTTCGGCATCGATGCGGCCATCGTGAACGAACGCGGCGAGGAACTTCCCGCGAACACGGGCGGACTGCTGGTGATCCGAAAGCCATGGCCATCCATGCTGCGCGGCATCCACGGAGACCGTGCGCGATTCATCGAGACCTACTGGTCAAAGGTGCCGGGGATGTATGTCGCAGGCGATGGAGCGCGGCGCGATGATCGCGGCTACTTCTGGATCATGGGTCGCATCGATGATGTCATCAATGTCAGCGGGCACCGTCTTGGCACGATGGAGGTGGAGAGCGCACTTGTCTCACATCCCGCCGTGGTGGAAGCCGCCGTCGTGGGCATGCCCCACGAAATCAAGGGGACGGGGATTGCCGCATTCGTGACACTCGGTCCCGACTTTGCGAACAGTGCAGGCGCGCCGCTGAAGCGGGAACTGCAGGAGCATGTCGCCCACGAGATCGGCGCGATCGCACGCCCCGACATGATCCGCTTCACCACGCTGCTGCCGAAGACTCGCTCGGGGAAGATCATGCGGCGGCTGCTGCGCGATATCGCATCGGGACGCGAGTCACGCCAGGACACAACGACACTCGAGGACTTCTCTGTTCTTGCCAAGTTGCGAGAGAGCGACGAGTAGCCCTGCTTCTCATCAGGGAGGCAGGCTCCAATCGGCGCGGTCCGCTTGATCGGCCCAGCGGCGCATGTCGCGCAGAGCGTTCACCCCCACTGCCGCCACGGCACCATCCATCGTGCCCACACATGCCTCGTCGCGGTAGCGGGCGCTGAGGTTGCCAAACGACGCGGGAACTTCAGGGTCGTACCGCTCCTGCCACTGTGGCTGCATGAGCATCGGGCTCTCGAGTCGGAAGTAGCCCTCGGCGATGCCGCCATCGACCGTCGCATTCGTGCGACTTGATGCGAAGACGATCACGCGCGCGGGATTGCGTGCCATCGAGATTCGGCGGAGATAAAAGTTGGCGAGCGGATTGGGCTGACCGTTTGGCAGCGTCGGTGGGAGGAACCCGAGCCGTTCGCTGTCGCCGCCGATCCAAGTCGAGTTCATGCCGAACGACGGATAGAGACTCGCGAAGTAGAGCATCTGCTCAGGATCACCGTTCTCCAACTTCGACCACATCTCTGCCTGCGGACCTGCGAACAGCGCGCGCATGTCACCCCCGAGATACGGCGTGAGTCTCCACGGCCACCGTGCCGCAATGTTGGCGCCGCCGCCGTAGGTCTGCGCGGGGATCGGCTCGCCATTTCCCTGAAACGCCGGCAAGCCGGGCAGGAATCCAGGGATGAGCATGCCGCCGTTGTCGAGTGAATAGCCCATCCAGCCCTGCAGCACGCTGCGCAGAGCAGCGAGTTCCGTGGTCTGCCGCGCCGTGCGCTGCACCACTGTGACCGCAGATGCCGAAAGCGCCACAAGCAGCGCGATAACACCGATCACAGCGAGCAGTTCCACCAGCGTGAACGCACGGGGGCGCATTCCACGGCGAATCTGCCGTGCGTGAAGCGGCGCGGCACTCCAGCGCGTGTGCGGCGCAGAGACAACGGTCGTGGCTTGCTTTTGCACTGATCGATTGCCTATTGTTCTTCCCTGAAGCGAACCTTTCAATACTAGTCATACGAGATACCTCATGCGTTTCACTCAACATTCTTCCATCATTGCCTCCTTGCTTGCCGCCCTCTCTTGCGCCGCTGTGCTCCACGCGGATTCCATCCAAGGCTCGTGGCAGGCACCTGCGCTTGACCGCTGGATGTACCCGTTCAACGCAACGCCAGGAACACGCCCGACCATTTCGACCTTCGGATCAGATCCCGCGTCTGCGGATTTCGACAGCCGTGATGGACAGTTCATCGTGGCATTCGATACGGCGCCAATCGTTCCGGGCGGACTTGGTGCGGAGAACTACACAGTGACGAGCGCCGTGCTGACCGTGGAGTTCGCGAATGACCGCATCGTGGCCTATGACCCGACACCAGATTCGTGGCAGACCTTTCTCGCACCGGGCGACCCGGCGTTTGTGGCCGATGCCGATGCGGGGCAGCCGATCGAACTCTTTGGATGCGGATTTCGAAACGGCTTCAGTGCGACGAACTTTGTGGAGAACTCGCCGTATGCGACGCCACCAAACCCACTTGCCTCGGGCGTGCGAAACGCGTTCGCACTCAGCTTCGATGGCTCAGGCGCACCAATCGATGTGTCGAACAATCCTCGGCTGGGCTTTGATCCCCAGCAATTTGCAACTGGGCAGATCAGCGAACTCGCACCTGGGGAACTGATTCCGCTGCGCGCCAAGATGACCTTCAGCGTGTCCGTTTCAGAGCCGCAGATTCAGGCGTACCTCCGACAAGGTCTCAACCGCGGGCGCGTGTTCTTGGTCATCAGCAGTCTGACCTTTGTGCAGCAGCAGGGCGGGAACTTCCCCGCCTTCTACGCGAAGGAAAGCCCCCTCATTGCGGTGGGGCAGGCGCGCCCCGCTTCACTCGCACTGTCCGTGGAGACGGGACCGAACTGCGCCGCCGCAGACATCAACTGCGATGGAGCCGTCAACGGCACGGACTTGACGGTCCTTCTGTCGAGTTGGGGCTCGAGCGGCAGCGGAGACATCAATGGCGACGGTTCGGTGAACGGCACCGACCTGACGGCGCTGCTCGGCGCCTGGACGAACTGAGTCCCCCAACGACAATCGGCAGCCGCGAGGCGAAACGCGACGAGGTGACTGACCGGCCGACATCGGCGTGCAGCGCTCGACCGAGTCCGCACAACTGCGCGTCCTGCGCAGCGGACTCGGCCGAGCCCGTTCCTGAGACCGCGCGCGCGGTCCCAATCTTCCCCTCTGGCCCTCCCTCTGGCCCTCCCTCTGGCCCTCCCTCTGGCCCTCCCTTTGGGCCTTCCCTGCCTCCGCCCGTGAAGTCGTGGCCAAGGCGCAGCGACAGCCAGCCTGCTCCTGAAAGGCAAGCGAGTCATTCTCCGCCTCTGACCAAGACTTCACGGTCTATTCAACACCTACTGCAACCAGCTGCAACACAACCCCCGCTGGGAACTTCTCTTCGACACATCCCTGCGGACTGCACGCAGGCCGATTTCCCAAAGATCCTCAAAACAGAAGGAAGTCAGCTCCAGTGACTTAGCTGCCTCACTCGATCCCGCCAGCGCCAACCAGTTCGCCGACTTCGGCCTCCGACCTGCACAGCGCATCCACGAAGGCCTTTCGCACTTGGGACACGCGATGACGAATGGCAGCCAGCGCCGACTCCACCTCATCCTCATCCACCTCGAGGACTTGGGAAATCTCGCTTGCCGGCATTTTGTCGATGTAATGCAGTTCCACCACGAGACGCTCAAAACCACTCAAACTATGCGCCAAAAGTGACACAAGTTGGGCTGATTTTTCGAGCATGTGCGGTCTCCTTGCACGCTTGCGCTCTCGGATGCCCCCATGGCATTCCGTCGCCACTACAAGGTGCAGAATAGCACAAATCCTCATTCTGTCCACTCACAACCATAATTCTCTCCGAATTGGCATCGCCCCACTGCTGCAACGCGCAGTCCGATTGCCACAGATCGGCAAAGTGCACCGCGAGTTCGGGATCAAACTGCGAACCCGCGCAGCGCAGTACCTCATCAACAGCATGCCGCGATGAGCGCCGGGGTGCATAGGGGCGATCAGAGCAGATGGCATCAAATGCGTCGGCAAGAGCGATGATCCGAGATGCCAACGGAATCGCATCTCGTTGCAGCCGATCGGGATAGCCCTGTCCGTCCCACCTTTCGTGATGGCTGCGAACGCCACTTCTGGCAAAGTGCAACTCGTTGAATGCGCCGATCAGCCGGGCCCCCGTTTCAGGATGACGACGGATGACGGAGAACTCCTCCTCGCTCAATCGACTCGGCTTGAACAGGATCTCATCTGGAACGGTCAACTTCCCAAGATCATGAATCATCGCAGTCGTGTGGACGTCCTCGATCTGGCCCTGATCGAGTCCGAGATGCGCAGCAAGTGCCGCTGCGAGTGATGCCACACGATGACAGTGCCCTGGTCCCTCGCCTTCCTTCGCCTCAATGAGACGGACGAGCACTTCGATGCAGTTGTTGCGTTCCATGCCCTCCGCCTTCGGCGGTCGAAGGCACTCCCTTCAGCGGACTTCGCAAAATACGGTGCAAGGAGTCCGATACCATTGGCTCGCGGATGCGCGTTCACCCGTTTTTTGCCCTGCGAGCGGCTGCGAACCGCGTTTCACAGGTGGCATGCCCCCCCTACGACGTGGTCGATTTTGCGGGCGCGGCGGCTTGCGCGACCAACCCAAACAGCTTCATGCGTGTCGTGCGCCCTGAGGTGGACTTCGGACACGATCAGGACCCGCACTCGCCAATCGTGTACGCGAAGGGACTGGACAATCTGCGCGGACTGCTTGAACGCCGCTGCATGGTGCGCGAGCCGCGGGAGAACTTCTTCGTCTATCGGCAGGCGGCACAAGGACGAACGCAGAGTGGATTGGTGTGCTGTGTGGATGTCGCGGACTATCTCAGCGGCGTCATCGCACGGCATGAACTGACCCGCCCCGACAAGGAGCAGGACCGTACCGACCACATGGTCGCCGTGGGCGCACACTGCGAGCCCGTGTTCCTCACCGTGGCAGGGCTCGATGGCTTTGTGGCGCAACTTTCGCGCGATATGAATCATCGCCCGCTCTTTCACTTCACGGCACCAGACAAGGTGATCCACACGCTTTGGGATGCCACTTCGGTCGACACCTACCGAAAGCTGTTTGCGGATGTGCCGAGAATCTTCATCGCGGACGGTCATCATCGGAGTGCGGCAGCCGCGCGTGCCGCAGCAGCGCTGTCCAATGCAGGGAGTGGCATTGATCGCACGGAACTCGGGCGCTTCCCCGCGGTGATCTATCCGGCTGAGGAGCTGCTCATCCTCCCCTATCACCGCTTGGCGCGGCTCGCGCCAGGGCAAAGAACAGAGCATGTGGAACGCGCGCTCAGCGAGGTGGGAGTCCTCGATCCGGTCGACGAAAGCGATGGGCCCGCGCCGCGCGCGAAGGGGGAGGTCACGATCTACCTGAACAAGTCCTGGTGGCGGCTGCGCCTGCCGCGCGCCAACGGCGATTCACCCACGGATCTCCTCGACGTTGTCCGCCTCTCGCGCACCGTGCTCGGCCCCATCCTCGGGATCACCGACGAACGCACCGATCCACGGCTGGCGTTCCACGGCGGATGCTCCCCGCAGGAGCTGTCCGCACACGTGGAGAACGGCAGCGCGGACATCGCATTCGCCATGCATCCCACATCGATCGATGAACTGCTGACCGTTGCGGGCGCAGGACTCATCATGCCGCCCAAGTCCACCTGGTTCCACCCGAAGATCCGCAGCGGCCTGTTCCTGCACTCGTTCTCGCCCGCGCTCGATGCATCGCTAGCATTGCAGGCATGAGCGAACAGGAGCCGACCGTGTTCGCCACGCCACTGGCGATGGCTTCGCGTGTGCTGGTGGTGGACCGCCTTGGTGCACATGCGCTCGACGGGCTCCGCGCCGCGGGCTGCGACGCCATCCAGAATCCGATGCTCGAGGGTGCAACGCTGCCCGATGCGATGCGCGACATCGAGCCTCACATCCTCGTCACGCGTGATGCCTGCGTGGATGACCGAGTGCTTGGCGCCACGGAGCGGCTCGCGCTCGTGATCGGAACAGGACCGACGATCGAGCGCATCGATGTGGAAGCGGCAAGCAACCGCGGCATCTTCGTGGCGCACTGCCCGGGGCGCACCGCATCGGCCGTGGCGGAACTCGCATGGACCTTGATCCTCGCATGCGACCGCGATCTGGTGAACGCAACGCAGCGCGCGCGCACCGGGCAGCGCAGCGAAGGAGGACGCGAGGCTCCAGGGATCGCGGGTCGAACACTCGGTGTCGTTGGACTCGGTCAGGTGGGACAGGAGGTTGCGCGGCGCGGCATCGCATTCGGCATGCATGTCGTCGCGTGGAGCCGGCACATCACGGAAGCGCGGTGCAACGCGCTCGGCATCGATTACTGCGCGAACCTCGTCAATCTTGCAAAGCTCTCCGATGTGGTCAACGTCAGTGTGACAGGCAACGAGGAGTCCGAAGGTCTGCTCGGCGACAAGTTCTTCCAAGCGCTGCGCACAGGGTCGACCATCGTCAACACCAGTCTCGGAAGCGTGGTGAACGAACGTGCCCTGCTCAACGCCTGCCGCTCGAAGGGCATTCGCGCAGGACTCGACCTGCATTCTGCGGATGGGATGTCGAGCCCTGGTTCGCCGCTTGCCGAACTGCTGGCGGAACCTGGTGTCATCGCCACGCTTGATGCGGCTGCGCACACGGCACAGGCCCGCGAGTCGATCGATCACGATGTCGTTCGCATCGTGCGTCAATGGCTCGAAACAGGGACGGTGCACTCGTGCGTGAACCGTTCATCGGTCAGCAGCGCAACGACGCTGATCCATGTGCGTCATCTGAACCGCCCAGGCGTGCTCGTCGGCATCTTTGATGTGCTTGGACAGGCGAGCATCAATGTGGAGGAGATGGAGAACGTCATCTGCGAAGGCAACCAAGCCGCGATCGCACGCATTCATTTGAACGAGCTGCCGACGGAACGCACCATGCGGCAGATCCGTGAGGCGCCGCATGTGCTCGGCGTGCATGTGCAGTCCATTCGGCGCGACGCGCGCGATTGAAATCCCCCAACGATGGGACGCATCTGGAACTTTTCAGCAGGTCCTGCCGCTATGCCGGAGGAGGTGCTGCGGGAACTCGGCGGCGATCTGCTCGATCTCGAAGGCACCGGGATCGGCATCTTGGAGCATTCCCATCGGCAGCCGCCGTTCGACCGCGTGCTTGAGGGTGCGCTCGATTGTTGCCGCCGCCTCGGTGGGATTCCCGACTCGCACGAGATCCTCTTCGTTCCAGGCGGTGCGACATTGCAGTTCACGCTCATTCCACTGAACCTGCTGCCAGACGGCGGCGTGGCGGACTACCCCGATACGGACATCTGGACCGCGAAGGCGATCGTGGAAGCGCGCGATGCCGTGCCGAACGCGCAGATCGTGGTTCCGTTTGAGGGGAAACGCTGCGCCTACGACCATGTGCCGAGCGACGCCGAGTGTCCTGCGAGCAAGGGCGCCGTGTACCTGCACTACTGCTCCAACAACACGGTGCACGGCACTCAATACCAACGACTCCCCCGCTGCGCGGATGGCGCAGTGCTGGTCAACGATGCGAGCAGCGAGATCTTTTCCCGTCCCATGGACTGGTCCAAGCATGGCCTGGTGTACGCATCGGGTCAGAAGAACCTCGGCGTGGCCGGCATGTCCGTCGTCATCATTCGCCGCGATCTTCTGCAGCGCGCGCCGCGAAAGTTGCCCTCGATGCTCTCCTACGCCGCCCATGCGAAGGCAGGCAGCCGCATCAACACGCCACCCAACTTCGCCATCCATGCGCTGTGGCGCATGTGCCAGTGGATGGTGCGCGAGGGTGGTGTGGGGGAGATGGAACGCCGCTCGCATGCGCGCGCGACCTTGGTGTGGGAGACGATCGACGCCTCGGGCGGGTTCTACACACCGCTTGGGCAGGCATCCTGCCGCTCCGTGATCAATGCGTCCTTCCGCCTGCCGAACGCACAGCTCGACCAACGCTTCTGGAAGGATGCGGCAAAGGATGGCATCGATGGGCTGGCGGGTCACCGAGAGGCAGGCGGCATCCGCGCATCGATGTACAACTCCTGCCCCTTGCCCGCAGTCGAAGCGCTTGTTGCGTTCATGCACGAGTTCAAGCGCACAAACGGCTGATCAGGGCAGTGGTCGAAGCCTGATGTTTCGGAACTCGATGTGTGCGCCCTCGGACTGCAAGGCGATCCAGCCATCGATCACTTCGCAGCGCGTCGCGGTGTTCTGCACCACGCCGTTCACCTTCAACTGCAGACTGTCCCCCTCCAGCCGAATGGAATACTGATTCCACTCGCCGAGCGGCTTCTCGTTTGACGGGTGCGCCTTCGCGGTATGCCGTCCATTCGTGCGATCGCGATTGGTCATCATCGGAAAGTCATCGATGTTCCAAATGTCCCCCGCACTGCCGCTCTGCAGTTGCGCCTCGATCGACTTGGGCCACACTTTGTCGGGGTACTGCACACGCATGAGCACGCCCGAGTTTCCCGCTCCCTTCGATGGATCGAAGCGCCACTCCAGCTCAAGCTCAAAGCTTGTGTACTTGCCCTCCGTGCGGAGATACCCCACGGGCTGACCCGCGCACACGAGCACGCCGTCGCGCACCGTCCATGTCTCCGCGGGCGCATCCGCAGGAAACACCTTCCAGTTCGTCAGATCCGTGCCGTTGAACAGTTCGATGGACCGCCGCTCACTCGGCGACATGTCCTTCGGCGGTGCGCACGAGAGCAGCATCCATGCGACGCCGCCGATGCAGATTGCGGCCAGCCTTGGCGGAGAACGCACAGGTCAGTGTCCGCGTGAGCCGCCCGATGGCTTGCGCTTGAGTTCCATTTCGGCGGCGACCCAATTGTCGAACTCCGTGCCACCGTTTTGCAGCCAACTGTGGTAGGCGGCAAGTTGGATCTGGCTGAAGCTTGGCCCCGCCTCTTTCGATGACCATGTCAAGGGCGATGTCTCGACGATGGTCGAGGAGCGCGGCTTTGCCGAAGTGTTGCCCGTGGTCACACTGGCTTTCCGCGCCTTGGAGCGCTTGACCTTCATCGCGGGCAACTTTGCCGCGACGGTCGTTCGCGTCTTGCTCGCTGGCTTCACGCTCGCGCGCGACTTGGTCTTGCGCACGCTGCCTGCCTCGGACGACTTCGCTGTGGTGGTGCGCTTCTTCGGCGCAGACTTGGTGGTTGGCATGTCATTCTCCTTGGGGGTTCGCACGCGACCACTCTGAGAACTTTGGCGCTTGGGTCGGTGCGGCATGATGCCCCTAGGGTAACGATCACCCCACCCCAAAGTCGAGTGGTGGAGGCGCCTGCAGTGCCTCGCGCCCCATCGCGAGATCGAAGCACTCCCGGGTGGTTGCCCAGGACTCGCCACCCATGCGTGCGACCGCCCGGAGTCGCTGCGGGTCGACGGCACCATCCGCCAACAGCGCATCATCGATCCACGCATGAACGACTTCGCCCACCACGATGTTGCCGCCGCCCGCCTGCCCCGCCGCAAGACGCACGACCTGGAGCGTGCGACACTCAAACACCGCCGGACTCGCCGCCACCGATGGCGGTGCGACCACCGTGCTTCGGCGCTCGTCCAGCCCCGCGAATGTGAACTCACTTTCTCCAAATGGCAGCGACTCGGCGGCCGCGGCGACGCGCCGCACGATCGCCTCCGTGCAGACACTGACGGTGAACTCCCCCTGCCCACCCTCGGTGCGCGGCTTGGCGTTCCGAAGGGAATCCTTCTCGCTCCCATCACGGTTGTTCACGGGACAGAAGAGCAGTGACATCGGACGCGATCCGATCCCCGTGAAGAATGAGAAGGGCGCGAGGTTCGCCCGTCCCGCCAATGAGCATGTACCGACCACCGCGATCGGTCGCGGCACGATGACACCGATCAGCAAGCGGTAGCAGGCAGCGATCGACTCCTGGCTCGGCGTGAAGTGCATGGCGTCCACGGTATCGCCGAGCCGCTCCTATGCTGCGCCCATGACCGAGGCGTATGAGTTCGATCTGACCGTCGTGGGGAGCGGACCGGCCGGACAGTCTGCCGCGATCCAAGCGGCAAAGCTCGGGAAGCGTGTGGCGATGGTCGAGCGTCGCCGTGGAGTGGGCGGCGTTTCCGTTCACTTGGGAACCCTTCCGTCCAAGACTTTCCGCGAGGCGGTCCTCAGCCTCCAGCGCGGCACGGTGCGCAAGTCGTTGGAAGCGGCGGGCGCGGATCCGATTCGCCTGACGATGCCGATGCTGATCGACCGGGTCAGCGGCGTCATCAACGAAGAGCAGCAACTCATCCGCCAGAACCTTCTGCGGAACGATGTGCGGATCCTGTCGGGCTTCGCCTCTTTCATCGATACGCACACCATCGCGGTCGACAGCCCCGAAGGCGATCGACGCGTGACGACTGCGTTCACGCTGCTTGCCACGGGAACCCGCCCCGTGATCCCCGCCTCGTGCCCCGATCATTCGAGTGATGACAACCCCATCGTGTTGACAAGCGACGGCGTGTTGGCACTGCGCGAGATTCCTCGGACGATGCTTGTGGTCGGCGGCGGCGTGATCGGCGTGGAGTACGCATCATTCTTCGCGACGCTCGGCACCAAAGTGACGCTGATCGAACGAGCGGAACGCCCAATCTCGTTCATGGATACCGAGACGATCGACGAGATGATTCATGACATGCGGCTGCAAGATGTGATCTTCCGCTGCGGTGAGGCGGTCGTTCGCATCGCCTGCATCGACGAGAATCCGCGGCGGGTTGTGGTCGAACTGGAAAGTGGCAAGCGCATGACGGCGGATGTCGCGCTCATCTCTGCGGGGCGGCAGGGCTGCACCGAAGGCCTGCATCTCGATGCGATCGGTCTTGCGGCAGATTCACGCGGACGCATCAGCGTGAACGAGAACTACGAGACCACGGTGAAGGGCGTGTACGCAGCGGGCGACCTGATCGGCTTCCCTGCGCTCGCTGCGACAAGTTCGGCGCAAGGGCGCATCGCCGCGTGCCACATGTTCGGCACCCCAACTGCACCGATGGGCAATGACTACCCGCTTGGCATTTACAGCATCCCCGAGATGAGCAGCGCTGGTGCAACGGAGCAGACACTCACCAAAGACAAGGTTCCGTATGAGATTGGCGTGGCGCGCTACAGCGAGATCGCACGAGGCAAGATTGCCGAGACATCGGATGGCTTCCTGAAGCTGATCTTCCACCGCGAGACGCGTCAGCTTCTGGGCGTGCACATCCTCGGTTCGAACGCGACGGAACTGGTGCACATCGGACAGGCCGTGATCCGACTGAAGGGCGGACTCGACTTCTTCCTCACCAACGTCTTCAACTACCCAACCTACGCCGAGTGCTACAAGGTGGCGGCGTACAACGCCTCCAACAACCTGATCAACAACACACTGGCGTGAACGCACCCCAAGTGGTGCGAGGCGCACAAACGCGGACGCTCACTCGGCGACCGCTGGTGCGGCGAGCGGACGCACCCAAATGTTCCGAAACTGCAACGCGTCGCCGTGATCCTGCAACTTGATTGGCGCACGCTCGCCGTGCGGCGAATACGACGCGCGCCGCATGTGCGCGGTCTCTCCGAGCACCTCAGAGTTCTCCTGCACGAGCACACCGTTCAGCAGCACCGTCATCGACGCAGTGCGCACGATCCCCGCCGCCGCATCGAAGCGCGGTCCACGGAAGATGACGTCATAGACGTTCCACTGCCCCTGCGGGCGGCAGGCGTTCACGAGAGGCGGATGCTGCCCATACATCGAACCCGCCATGCCATCGACATAGGTGACGTTGCCCGACGAGTTCAGAATCTGCAACTCGTAGCGCGACATGAAGAAGATGCCGCTGTTGCAGCCCTTCTGACCGTCGCACTTCAGGTCGGTGGGAACCATCCACTCGATGTGAAACTGGCAGTCACCGAAGGAGTCGCGCGTCGCGATGTCTCCGGTGCGCGGCACGATAGAGAGCACGCCGCCATCCGCCTTCCACCCAATCGGCGACTCCGAACCGGCCTTGACCCACTTCGATGTGTCGCTGCCGCCAAAGAGCACGATGGCATCGCTCGGCGGCGTCATCACGCATGCGGCACCCGTCTGGACCGCGGGCGGCTGCGGCCGCGTCATGTCATGCACATCCCAGCGGAACGAACGCTGCTGCGACTGCATCCACCCACCTGCGAGCGCCGCACAGCCGAGCGCGAGCAGCGCGGCGAACGCGGCGCTCCGACGGGACCAGTTTCGCGGGGCGAGGCGTTGGACTGTCACTTGGCTGACCCTGCGTGGTAGTCGAATTGCTGCCCGCCGATCGATGCATCAAGCATCGCACCTGTGCTGCTGCCGATAAAGACCGCGACACCACTCTGATAGTCGTTCGCTGCGCCGGCACCTGAGGTCGCCATCACGGCGGAAGCCTGCGCCGCGAACTGGAATGTGCCCGAGGTGAACTGCTTCAGCGCGGACTCATCCTTGAAGAAGATGAATTCATCGAACACCTGCCCGCCGATCTGCGCACCGAACGAACCTTGGTTCATCGAGCAGAAGCCGATGGAACGCCCACCGGAGAAGACCTCGCCATTACCTGCAGCGCCACCAAAGATGAGACCACCCTTGCCGACGGACGGGAGCACCACATAACCAGACGAGTTTGCGAAGAACTTTTCGATGCTCGGATCGCGCAGCTTCAGCCGCTCGATCGCAGCGCGAACTTCCGTGCCGAGATCCTTCTTCTGCTCCTCGGTCTTTGGACCCGTGGCGCAGCCAATGAGTGCGAGAGAGAGTGCGGCGATGGCGGCGATTCGTTTCATCTGGGGTTGTTCCTGCGGTGTCGAGGTGTGATGGAGGACGTGGGCAAGAATCCTACCTTCGCCGCACACGGCGGTCCTGCGCTTGTGAAGTACGGCAAGTTGGGGTACCACGCCACAAAGATGGCAGCGCCAACGAGCAGGTTTCTGCATGGAGCGACGGGCACGCTGACGCTGCTGACCGCGCTGAACCTGCTCAACTATCTCGATCGCTACCTCCTCGCCGGCATCGTGGCGCCGCTTCAGCAGTCGCTCGGTGCCACGCAGACGGAGATCGGATTCCTCACGAGCGCGTTCTTGCTGGTCTACATGATCGCCGCGCCCGTGTTCGGACTCGCCGCGCGGCGCGCAAGCCGACCACACCTGCTCGCGGTGGGCATCTTCATCTGGAGCGCGGCCACCCTCGCAAGCGGCTTCGTTCACACGCTGCTGCAACTCCTGCTGCTGCGCGCGCTCGTGGGCATCGGCGAAGCGGCGTACTCCACGCTCGGTCCTGCCCTGCTCGCGGGACACTTCAAGCCTGAACGGCGCGCGCCCGCGCTCAGCATCTTCTATGCGGCGATACCGATCGGCACGGCACTCAGCTACATCGCATCAGGCATGCTGTCGGAACAGTGGGGCTGGCGCTCGGTCTTCATTGCAGGTGGCGTGCCAGGGCTGTTGCTTGCGTTCCTCTGCCTGCGGCTGCGCGAGCCGCCGTTGAACGCGATCGAACAGGAACCCGAAGTCAGCGCATCGGCGGGGCAGCGCGCGGCGGCGCTGCGCACGGTGCTTGGCAGCGCCAACTTTCGAGTCGCCACGATCGGACTCACGGCGTTCACCTTTGCCTTCGGCGCGCTCGCCGTGTGGATGCCACACTACCTCACCACCGTTCGCGGCTGGAGCGCAGTCGATGCATCCGCGTCGTTCGGCATCATCATTGTGGCAGCGGGACTGCTCGGCACGCTTGGCGGTGGCGCGGTGGCGCGCGCACTCGGCGGTGGCTCGCGCGCGTGCCTTCTCCTGTCCGGTGTCTGCATGCTTGCGGCGGCACCGCTCACCGTGGCGGCTCTGTACTGTACGGACACGGTGCTGGTGATGACTGTCCTGTTCCTGGCGGCGACATTCGCTTTCGCATCGCAAGGACCCGTGAACGCGGTGCTGGTGAACGCCGTGCCCGCGGACCTTCGCGCATTCGCCGTGGGTGCGAACGTGCTTGCGATCCACGCCTTCGGTGATGTGCCAAGCCCCGTGATCGTCGGGCGCATCGCCGACTCGTCGTGGGGCTGGGAGTGGGCGATGGCGCTCATCCCCGCAGCGATGCTCCTGTCGGCTCTGGCATGGCTGCCGATCTGGAGGCGCCCATGATCGACACGCCGGCACAGATGCCCTCTCTGCACCGCGTGGCGCGTGCGACTCTGATCGGGCTCGGCGTGCTCGCGATCTTCTTCTTCATCGACCACGAGATCGCTCTCTTAGGCGCAAGTCTTCCATGGGCGGTCCACGATGCCGCGCTGATACTGACCGAGTTCGGTGAGGGACAGTGGATCATCGTGCCATCCGTGGTGCTCTTCGTGTACGGCTGGCGAACGGGGCGCGACAATCTTGCGCGCTGGGCATTCCTGCTGGGCGTGACCGTTGCCGTCTCTGGTGGGCTCGCGAACGCGCTGAAATTTGTGTTCGGGCGCTTGCGTCCCGCTGCGTTCATCTCCGGTGATCTCAGCGGTTTCGAGTGGTTCGAGAAGGGATGGGTTCGGTCATCCTTTCCGAGTGGACATGCAACGACCGCCGCGGCCGCTTCACTGGTGCTTGCGATCTGGTTCCCCAAACTGCGATGGCCGATCATGATGGCGGGTGTGGCGATCGCCGCCACTCGCATCGTCCTCGAGGCGCATTACCTGACCGATGTGGTCGCGGGCTGGCTGCTTGGTGCAGGCTGCGTGGTGACTGCGCTCTGGATCTGGTGGAAAGTGCATCCACCTTCGGTGCCACGCGCGATGGATGCGGGCTGGCCGCGATCGCCGACCGCAATCGCGTGGACGGCAATCGCGGCGGGAACGCTGCTGCGCGTGCTCGTGGGCGTGTCGCTGCCGCTTGGCATCGACGAGGCGTATGAAGTCGGCGCATGCCAGTCGGTCACGCTCTCCGGGTTCGATCACCCGCCGCTCGTCTATCTGCTCGCGCGCGTCGGGCTCGCGCTCTGTGGCAGCGGTCCCGTGGAGGCAATTTGGATTCGCCTCCCCTTCATCCTCCTCTTCGCGTTCACCACCTGGATGGCATGGCGCACGGCACGCCTGTTGTTTTCGCCGCAGGCTGGCGCGTGGACCGCAGTGCTGCTGAATCTCTCGGCACTCTTTGCGGTGGCACTTGGCGGTTGGGCGCTGCCCGATGGACCGCTGCTCGCGGCGCTGATGGTGATGGCGTGGGCGCTTGCTCGCGGCGGCGTGCTCGGCGCAGTGCAGATTGAGGGTGTCCGACCATGGAGCGCGTGGACAACGTGGATCATCGCGGGCGCGGCGCTCGGTGTCGCGGGGCTCGCCAAATACCAAGCCGCACTTGCAGGGCTTGGCGTGCTGCTGTTCCTGCTTTCCACGCGCGAGGGACGCCAACTTCTGCGCCATCCTGCGCCGTGGATCGGCGCCGCGACTGCGCTCGCAGTGACAAGTCCAGTGCTCATCTGGAACGCGATGAATGATTGGGCTTCCTTCCGATTCCAGGGCGCGCGAGCGGCCACGGACGGCGGCTTCCATCCCCTTCGCGTCCTTGAGTCGCTTGGTGCGCAGGCGGGGATCATTCTGCCGTGGATCTGGGCCCCACTCCTGTTCGAGGTAGTGAAGGCGCTGCGGCGCGGTCCACACGCAGGCACGCAGGCACGGTCGACATGGTTCTTTGCGTGCATGACCCTTGTGCCCGTCACCACATTTCTCCTGATTGCTGCGTGGAGTCCGAAGGGGCTCCCCCACTGGGCCGCGATCGGATACCTGTTCGCGTTCCCGCTGCTTGGTCTCGCCACAGCGCACGAGCTCGCTCATGGCAAGCGCGCACTGGTGCGCAACTGGCTGGTGTTCTCGGCGGTCGTCCTTCTTGTGGTTGTGCCGATCGGTGTCTCGCAGGCGGCGAACGGATGGGTGCAGCGCACCATCCCAGCGGCCGCTGCCATGAAGGATCCGACGCTTGAGGCGCTGCCTTGGAACGCCATCCGCACTTTCGTGGTACGGCGAGCGAGCGAACGCGCGGCGTTTGCGGCGAGTCAGCCGCCGTTCGTGCCGCCCCCCGCGGTGTACACGCTCGGCGCACAGGCGGGCGATGCGGCGACTGATGTTCCCTGCACCGACGAGATGCCGACAGCGCTGCCGCCCCTCTCCCCCGTCCAGGATGTGCTCGCGCCGCCGCCGCCAGCGCCGTCCACGTGGGAGCGCAAGCCGCCGAAGGTGACGCGGCCGCCCCGCGCGCCCGATCCGCAGCCACCGCTGCCCGAGTTGGACGCGGACATCCTCGTGCGCTGCGGCGATGAAGGAGTGGCGCGAGACAGGTTCTTCGCAGCCGCGATCAACTGGCGTGATGCGGGAAAGTTGGCCACAGCGCTGCACGGCACGAACATCGATGTGGCGTGCCTCAGCAGCGACGCACGACAGTTCGGATGGCTGCACCGCGACCGCGATCTCGTCGGACGCGATGCGCTGCTCTTCGTGACGAGCGATCAGGTCGATGGAGCGATGCGCGACCTCGCACCGCGCTTCGCATCACTCACGCCAATCGCGGTCATTCGCCTCAATCGTGGCAGCAGCATCGCGCAGACACTCACGGTCCTGTGCGCGATCGACTACAGCGGGAACGACAGCTAGAGGTTCGCGACTGCCCAACCGGGGCGAGGTGCGCGCCGCAGCATGCGGCTCGCGACAGGACTGTTCGTGAACGCGCATCGTTCCGAGTCGAACATCAGTTCCTTGCCGGGATCGAGCGCACTGACCGCCCCGATGGACAGGCTCTCACAGAGTCGCCCTCCCTTCTCGAAGCGCGAGACACATGCATCCTTCTTTCCCGCAAGACATGCATCCACCCAGTCATGCCAGTGATTCGATGCGCCGAGATCTTCCGTCGGCAGATCGACTGGCTTGCCATCGACGAACACACGCGACCACGCATACTCGATCGGGAACCAGAGCACGCCCTTGTCGCCGACAGCGATCACACCGCCATCACCTTTCACGACTTCCTCCCCAGTCTTGCCGCCTTCCCAACCCTCGGGCAGACCAAGCGCACGGAAATCGGGTAGCCGTCCACCATCGAACCAGTGCAACTTCAACCCATTCGGTCCCGTCTTGGGTCCGGGCGCGTAGGTCACGATGACCGTCTCACGCTCCGGGTACTGATCGCTCGTCGCCTTCTCCGGATCGCAGCGCACGGAGAGGGGCATCCCCAGTTCCAACTCATAGAACGGCACATCGACTATGTGGCAGCCCATGTCGCCAAATGCACCCGTTCCCCAGTCGATCGTGCCGCGCCAGTTGAACGGTGTGTAGCCGTCCTTGTAGGGACGCTCCGGGGACACCCCCAGGAACAAATCCCACGACAGCCACTCGGGAATCGGATCGCTGCCCGGCGGACGGTTGCCGCCCTGCGGCCACCAGCCTGCCGGGCGATTCGTCCACCCATAGATGTCGCTGATGCGCCCCACAACACCTTCCCGAAACAGTTTCGCACCGTATCGCCGCCACTTTGTCGCGATCCGCTGCGTTCCCATCTGCGTCACGATGTGCGGCTTCGACGCGGCCACTTCGGCAAGCCGGCGGTTCTCCCACGCGCCATGCGCGAGCGGCTTCTGGCAATACACATGCTTGCCCATGTTCATCGCGGTCATCGAGATCGCCGCATGCATGTGGTCGGGCGTGCTCACGACAACCGCATCAAAGCTCCTCTCCATCGACGCGAACAGTTCCCGCCAATCGGCGAATGCCTTCACATGTGGGAACCGTGGCGGCACTGGCTTGCCCTCCTTGTCCTTCGTGCCGAGCTGCCACGCATCGAGCGCACGGCGATCGACATCACACAGCGCCACAATCTCCACCATCGGATGCGAAGCGACCGCACGGAGGTCATCATTGCCCATCCCACCACAGCCGATCTTCGCCACACGCAGTTTGCTGTTGCTTTGTGGACGCTGCCGCGAGAGTCGCGTCACGGCCTTGAATGAGATCGGCGCCGCGAGCGAAGCGAGAACGAAATCACGTCGTGAAATGGTCATGCGTGTAGTGGACACGAAAGTCAGCCCCGATGCGAGGGGCATGCCTGCGATTACACTGCAGCCGTGGGCATGTGGGCGGCGGGCAGTCAGCCGCAATCCTGCCCCGCAGCATGAGCGCCATCGATTCCCCAGTATCGCCCACGGATGGGCACGCCAGCGCGACCGCGAAGTTGAAGGCTGGCGTCGTTCTTGCGGCCGTCGGCATCGTCTTTGGGGACATCGGCACGAGCCCGCTGTATGCGCTGCGTGCCGGATTCCTGCTGCCCGGTCAGGACACAGTGAGCGCAGAGGCGGTCTCGGAGCCGCTGATCTACGGACTCATCAGCGTCTTCTTTTGGACGCTCGTGCTCGTCATCGGCGTCAAGTATGTGCTGTTCATCCTCCGCGCGGACAACCGAGGTGAGGGCGGCATCTTTGCCCTGCTGTCGCTGCTGCCGACTCGTCAAGAGGGCAGCGTCTTTGGACTGCCCAAACGCTGGTTCATCCTTGGCATCGTGGGTGCGGCGCTTCTGTATGCGGATGGCCTGATTACCCCCGCGATCAGTGTGCTCTCCGCGCTTGAGGGTCTGAAGGAGTTGCAGTCCTCCGAGCATCGGGCTGAGCCGCTCTTCTCGACCGAGGTGATCATGCTGATGGCGCTGGTGGTGCTGTTCGGACTCTTTCTCATTCAGCGCAAGGGCACGGCGTTCATCGGCTTCCTGTTTGGTCCCGTGATGCTGGTGTGGTTCCTGACGCTCGGGGTGCTCGGCGCGGTCAGCATCGTGAAGACACCCCAGATTCTTGAGGCGCTCAACCCAATCCACATCGTGGAAGTCTTTCGCGGATCGTTCGCCGCTGCCATCATTGTCGTCAGTGCCGTCATGCTCTGCATCACGGGCGGCGAAGCCCTCTACGCAGATCTCGGCCATTTTGGGCGGAAATCCATTGGTGCCGCGTGGTACTTCATCGTGATGCCGGGTCTCTTCCTGAACTATCTCGGTCAGGGTGCGCTGCTGCTTCGAACCCCTGAGGCCATCGTGAATCCGTTCTTCCAGCTCGTCCCCGAGTGGGGCATCGGCCCCATGGTGATCCTTGCGACCGCCGCGGCGATCATCGCCAGCCAAGCGATCATCACAGGCATGTTCGCACTGACGCACGCCGCGATCCAGCTCGGACTCATGCCTCGACTGCGGGTCATCCACACGTCCGAGCATGGCTCGCAGGTGTATGTGCCATTGATGAACGGCATCGCAGTCGTGCTCGTCTGCCTCATCGTGGTGATCTTCCAGACATCGGAACGTCTCTCCTACGCCTATGGCCTTGCCGTTGCGCTCGACATGGGACTTGTTGCCGTGCTGTTCGCAGTGCTGATGAAACGCCACCGTGGATGGGGCGCCGTGCGACTCACCGCATTCCTTGGCATCTTCTTCACGCTCGATCTCGTCTTCATCATCGCCAACATGTTCAAGATCCCCAAGGGTGGTTGGCTCACGCTGCTGATTGCGGCCACGACCTGCTACGTCATCTTCACGTGGATCCGCGGGCGAAAGATCATGGTGGAGCGCTACGCGCGGCAGACCCTCGACTTCACTCATCTCGTCAACAGTCTGCAGACGCACCCCTTGCCTCGAGTCTCGGGCACGGCAGTCTTCCTCACGCAGCAGCAGGCAGGCGTGCCGCCAACCTTGCTGCATCACATCAAGCACAACAAGGTGCTCCACGAGAAAGTCGTCATCATGACGGTGCAAACTGTTGCGGTGCCCTTCGTTGAGCCTGAGAATCAAGTGGAGGTCGCGGAACAGTCGGATGGATTCTGGACGGTTGCTGCCACCAATGGATTCCTTCAGTCCGCCGATGTTCCGCGACTCATGCGACTTGCGGGAGAGCAAGGACTCGAAACACACGAGGGCAGCACGACCTACTTCCTTGGCAGGAACATTCTGTCGCCGCGCGGTCGATCGGCGATGCCGGGCTTCCAGAAGCGGCTGTTCTGCACGCTCGCTCAGATCAGTTCAAGCAATCCCTTGTACTTCTCGATCCCGCCTGGGCGCATGATCGAACTCGGCGTTCAAGTGGACATCTGAGAGCGCAACCGCGGTTGGACGCGCGCGCGGACGCGATTACCATCCGCAGCATGGGTGGAATGCCCCACATTTCCCCGCCCCGCCTGCGGTCCGCCGCATGGACCCTGGTCACCATCGTCGGCACAACGCTGTTCGCTTGCTCCAAGCAACCACCCTTGGCACCCGCGGATCTGTTCGCGCAGGCGCAGGCGCAGGAGGAGGGCACCACCGGTCCTGCCAACATCGATGCGGCGGTGATCCTGTACGAGCGCTCCGCAGAGGGCGGCAATCTGGGCGCCATGCAGCGACTCGTTGCGCTTCACCGCAGCGGTTGGAACGGCAAGCCGCCCAACCGGGTCGCGCTGCAGCGTTGGCTCGGAGAGGCGGCAAAGCTCGGTGACGGGGAATGTGCGCTCGAACTTGCAGGCATGATTGCGCGGGGCAATGGCATCTCGACGGACGAGGCGGATGCGACCCGTTGGTACCGACTTGCTGCCGAAGCCGGCAGCATCGAGGGCGCACTGCGCTACGGTCTCCGTCTCG
>VGXN01000007.1 GCA_016873335.1 Phycisphaerae bacterium
GTGAGGATGCTGACGCGATGGGGCTCGCGCGGTCTGCGATTCAGATTGCTGCAACGCGCGGCGATTTTGGAGCGATTCGGCGGATGGCGCGGCGTATCCCCGCGCTCGCGCGTGGCGGCGACTTCGCGGCGAGCCTTGCGCGCGGCATTGACCTCTACGACAAGGGGCGATCCGCTGCGAGTGAGACGGAACGGCGAACAACGCTCGATGCGGCTGCGCGCGAACTGCGTGTGGCGCTTGATGGAGGTGGTGCGGAGCAGGCGGTGAGCGCGGCGGTGCGCGAACTGCTCGCGTGGTCGCTGCTCGGAGCTGGGAAGCCATGCGAGGCGTCCGAGTCCTTCGAACGTGCCGCAAGCCAGTCATCCGGCAACAAGGCAGACGAGGCGCTGTGGATGGCGGTTCAGAGCGGCTGTAGCCCCGCATGCAAGACGGCATCGGCTGGTACTTCCCGCTGTGTCGCGTTGGCTCGCGAGTATCTCGCGCGCTTCCAACTCGGCAATCATGCGTCCAGTGCCGCTGCGATTGTCGGGGAGTCCGATGGCGCCGAGCGAGACGATGTCCTTGTGGAGCGGTTGCTGCAAGACACGCTGCGCGGGGGCGTCCCTCCACAGGTCCGCGAGACTGCGGCGCTGCTGCTCTATCGGCGCTTCCGTGGATCGGATGGAGTACGGCGTGTGCGGGAGGCGCATCGACTGCTTTCGATCGAACCGCTCGCGCCCGAGCGCTGGCCGCCCGAGAGTGTCGACCTCGTTCTGCGACAGCAGCTCGAGGCTGCCCTCGATCCTGTGGTGCTTGACCGCGAGCAGGCGCGCCAGATTCTTGCGCGTGTGGCGACGAAGTACGCCGAAGGGAAGGAGCCCACCGCGATCCGCGCGGAACTTGCGCTGCGGAGGCTCTCGCTTGCCGTCGCAGATCGCGACCGCGTGGGGATGCAGCGCGCGATCGAGAGTGTTCGGCGTGCGGGCGAGTCGCCGTGGCGGGGCATCGCTGAGACCACATTGATTCGCGGTGCGGAGGCGCTGCTGCTTGCTCCCGCCATCCGATCCGCCGACGCGGTGGAGTTGCGTGGGAGCATCGTCGCTGCCCGAAAGCAACTCATGACGCTCGCACTTGCATCGAAGGATCCTGCGCGAATCCAGAGTGCCGAGGTGCAACTCGGCACTTCACTGCTGGACTGTTCACGCTCGCTGCGAGAGGCAGCTGCCGAAGGCAGCACGCTTCCGTCTGGTCTCGATGCGTCGGCACTTGCGCGCGAGGCGCTTGATGTGGCGAAGGCGATCCTGAAGCAGCGACCTGATGATGCGCAGGGCTTTGCCATGCTTGCGGATGCTGCGATCGCCTGCGGTCAGTTCGATGTCGCCTTCGAGGCGCTCGGTCGGCTGGTGGGGTCGCTCCCTTCGCGCTCGGACGAGTGGTTTGAACGCAAGGCGGACTTGTGCGAACTGCTTGCGCGTGAGAACCCGGATGAGGCGCGCGCGATCCTTCGGCAGCATGTGGTGCTGATTCCCGATTGGGGACCTGGGAAGGCAGGGCAGCGCTTGGCGCAGGTCGCGCAGCAACTCGGTGTCACGGCGGGGAAGTCGCCATGAGTGCGGCACGCCGACTGCTGCGGCTGCCCCTGTCGTGCGATGACCACGCGCTTCTTGGTGTGCCAGTCGGTGCGAGCGGCACAGACGTGATGGACGCACTTCGCGCTCGTCTGCGCGCTGTCGACCAGGAGATCGGCGTTCCGCCCGACATGGTGTTAAACGCCCGCCGTGAACTGCAGGATGCAGTGCGTCGACTGCTGCTTGTACCTGCCGCTTCGCCTGTTGGATCGCCTGCCGCATTCGTGCCTTTCGCAGCCGAGCGAGTGCCTGCATCTGGGGCGACCGCTCCCACGCATCAGCCTGTGCACGACCTGATCGCAGCCGCAATTCTGCTGCGCCGCGATCGCCGCCGTGCACATCTGCACGTGGCGCGGCTGCTTGCGAAGCGACCATCCATCGGCGTGCTGCGGTCGGGCAGCGCCCGCGCTGTCGAGGCCCAAGTCGAGGCGTTCAGTCACCAACCGCTCAGCGTTGGTGAAGTGGATGCGCCGCGTGTTCGCCACGCGAAATGGCTGCTTCCTCTGCTCGTGGTTGGATCGCTCATTGGGCTCGTTGCCGAGGTGACCGTGCTGCGCGGCAAACTGCTGGATGCGCAGCGAGATGCTTCGGAAGAGGCGGCAGCACTGCGGGCATCTGCGGCGGATGCACAGCGTGCACATGAGCAGGAGATGGAAGCGCAGCGACCACCGCCAAAGGGGACGACGATTCCGCCCACGCCCGCGACGAAAACCGCGGCGCAGGAGACAACGGGTGGCATGCGTGATGAGCCGCTGCCCCAAGGGAAGAGCGAGCCACCTGTGCCACGCGCAAACGAGGCGGGTCGCCTGCTTCGCGACCGATGGCAGCGAACCGCGCGCGTGGCGTTCGACATCGATGTCGATGCGCTTCCGAGCGATCATGATCCGCTCGCCGAGCCGCTTCGGCAACTGATCGCGCTTGAACGCATGCTTGCCGTCCATCAGGTGGCTGTGCAGTTGGAGGCGGGACAGGACCGCAGTGCGCAATCGTTGCTCGACACGCTGCCCACCGATGCGGTCATCAAGGTTCCTGCGATGCCGACGCCGCGTCTGAGAAGGAGCGGTGCGGATGATGGACAACTGAAGAAGGCGCTTGAGCAGCAGCGCGGAGGGAACGATGCGCGCTTGGCGCTGCTGCGTTCCTACCGAACGCGCCCGGAGCTGGCGGGGCCTCTGGATGCGCGTGTCTTGGTGCAGGAGGCACTGCGGGGACCATCGCGTGGGAGTCGGACGCTTGCTCAAGCGATCCTTGTGGACCGCGGCTCTGATGCGCTCGATGTGCTTGAGGCGGTGGACGAACGCTTCCATGAGTGTGTCACGGATCTCTCGCTGCAGCCGATGATCCGCGTGCTCAGCGGAGTGGATCCTGCGGGCGCGGGCGGGGCGGTTGCCGCTCGTTCGGCGCTCGTTCGGCGCATTCTGGAGATGCGGGGGTCTCGACTGGCTCAACTCGATGATGCGGTCCGCGAAGTGACGATCCGTCTTGTGAAGACGCGCGGGCTTTCGAGTGCGGAAAGGACCGATCCTGTCGATGCGCTCCGCATGCTCGGGACGGGAGGAAGAAGCACGAAGACCACTGTCCGTGTGCAGACGCAGCGGGTTCTCGCGGCGCTGGTGCAGACTGGCACGGCACTGCTGGATGAACAGGCCGACCTTCTGGAGACGCGGCGTCCCGCGGACCGAGAGCGGATCCGAAAGCTGGTCGGTCGTGCGCAGTCCGACCGCCGAGAGAGTGACAGTGCGCTCGGGCAAGCGCTCGTGAATGCACGTGCGCTGCTCGAACTTGATGCGCTCCAACTTGGCGTTGCGCAACTTCGTGGCGAACGAACAGATCCAACGCCGCCACTCATGGACTATGCGTGGGATCGGCCGATGGAGTCTGCCGTGCAGGACCGCTGGGCATCACGACTTGGTGAACTCGATCCGCAGCGACCTGCCGCATACTTCTCGCTCGCCGAGGAAGTCGCCGATGCGGATGGCTCGTCGGACTCCCTGCGGCTTGCCGCGCAGCTCTATGCGCTCGCGGCGACGCTTGATCCATCCGCATATGCCGCATCGAGTGCGCTCGGGCTTGCTGCGCTGCAGCCCAAGACTCCAGCGGGCACATTGGCGGCAGCGGAGTGGCGCGCCGCAGCACGGCGCTGGAGTCCCGCGCGGATTGCGGCTCTGGATGTCGCGTTGTCCGACCCCTCTGCAGCCAGTCTTGTGGCGCGGCAGGGGGTTGTCGATGTCATCACCAACATCCGACGCGGGCTCGGACGCGAGGCAATAAAGCGCCTGAAGAGTGTTGCGGTGCGTTCACTCTTTGACCGCGTCATGCTGAGTGTGCCGGGCGGACCGGCGGCTGTTGAGACGTTGGCGCAGCAGCATGTAAACGCCACGCCGCCCACACTCGATTTGTCCGTGGAACAGGCGCTGCTTGGCATCGAACTTGCGCTTCTGGCGCCGGATCGGCGACGGTGGTCTGACGCGATCTTGCTCGGTGGCGATGCGCCCATCTCGGATGCGCCGCTCGGCAGCGCTTCAGAGGTGTTCGGTGCAGATCCGCAGCGAAACAAGTGGAGCCCGGCGCAGGGTTGGACAGCGCAGCCCTCGCAGGCGGCGCCGCGTCCATGATGCGCCGATGACCCGCAACCGACCAGTCAGCGCAGCGCCTGATCGAGATCCTCGATCAGATCCGTCACCGCTTCGATACCGACCGACAGTCTGACGAGCGAGTCGCTGATGCCAAGTTTCGCGCGCTCATCCGCCGGAACGCTCGCGTGTGTCATGATCGCGGGGTGTTCAATCAGGCTCTCGACGCCACCGAGACTCTCGGCGAGCGCGAAGATGCGAACGCGCTCGAGAAAGCGTCTGCTTTCCGCGATGCCGCCGCGCAAATGGACCGTGATCATGCCGCCGAACGCTGGTTCGCCGGCAAGCCGCATCTGCCGCGCGGCAAGGGCGTGGTGCGGATGCGACGGGAGCCCCGGATAGACGACTTGCTTCACAGCCGGGTGGCTCTCGAGGTGGCGTGCAATCTGCAGCGCGGAGGTGCAGTGCCGATGCATTCGTACCGCGAGCGTCTTGACGCCGCGGAGCGCGAGATAGGCATCGAATGGACCGAGCACACTTCCGATGGCGTTCTGCATGAAACGAAGTCGCTCCGCCAGTTGCGGGCGGGATGTCACGAGGCAACCGCCGACCACATCGCTGTGCCCGCCGAGGTACTTGGTGGCGGAGTGCATGACGATGTCAATGCCATGTTCGAGTGGGCGCTGCAGCATCGGGGATGCGAAGGTGTTGTCGACGACCGTGATCGCACCACACGCGTGTCCAAGGCGGGCGAGCGCCTGCACATCCACGATCTTGAGGGTCGGATTGGATGGCGTCTCAGCCCAGATCATCGCAGGACGCGCCGCCGCGACCGCGCGCTCGAGACTTTCGGCACTGCCGAGATCCGCGAAAGTCACCTGCAGTCCCTGTGATCGCTTGCGGACACGCTGCAGCAGACGGTTTGTGCCGCCGTAGACATCATCCATGCAGAGCACGGTGGCACCCGCATCGAGCAGTTCAAGACAGGTGCCGATCGCAGCAAGACCGCTCGCGAAGGCAAAGCCCCCGCAGGTGCGGTCCTGTGCCTCGGTCAGCCCGCTGGATTCGAGATCCGCAATGCAGCGCTCGAACGCGAAGCGTGTGGCGTTGTGGCTTCTGGAATACTCATAGCCCTTGTGCACACCCGGCGACTCCTGAATGAAAGTCGACGAGGTGTAGATCGGCGGCATGACGGCTCCCGTGGTCGGGTCCGGCGACTGCCCCCCATGGATGCAGCGGCTCTCAAGACCAAGCTTCGGGTGACCGTGTGCGCTTGACGAACGATCATGGGATGTCATGCGGACAGGGTACCCCTCCGCGCAAACTCAGGACCATGCGACCGCGCCGCCGACTCACATGCCGCACGGGAAGCACTTCCACGAAGCGCTTCCACCGATCCGCATCAGAACGGAATGTCCTCGTCGCCCGTTGGCGTGTGGCTGTCGTGGGCGACTGACGTCGTCTTGGCAGCGCCGGCACCCCGCGCTCCACCTTCGCCTGCGGGACCCCCGATGAACTGGAAGTTCTCGATGACCACTCGCATCTTGGAGCGCTTGGCGCCGTCCTTGTCCGTCCACTGGTCGAGCTTGAGCCGACCTTCGATGAACACTGGACGCCCCTTGGAGAGGTACTGCTTCATCACTTCCGCCGTGCGCCCCCACGCTTCGCAGTCAACGAAGGTCGTTTCTTCACGGTCCTCGCCTTCCTTGGTGCGGTAGCGGCGGTTCACCGCCAGCCCGATCTCCGCAACCTGCTGACCGCCCGTGATGCTCCGAAGCTCCACATCACGCGTCAGGTTGCCCATCAAAAACACTTTGTTGTAATTCGCCATCGTTCTGTCCTCCTGCGTTCGATCCTAGCGCCTTCCCGTCCCACACCAAGAAACAGGGAAGAATTTCTGGAAGCGGGTTGTCCTCCATGCCACGGGCGAAGCCCGCGAGCACGGCACTTGAGCCAGTCGCCACCCTCTCGAGAAGCCCGAAGTCAGTCGATCACTGGGGCAGGGGCCTGCTCGCCCTCACCCTCGGCACCCTCTGGCGCCTGCCGCCGCAGCTTCGCCTCGAGAGCAAGCTTCGCCTGCCCCTCGGCATCCTTCATTTGCTCGGGCGAGAGGTGATCTGCGCGAACGATGAGCGCTCGGAGCATGCGCTCCGACAAAGTGCAGTCGCGCTCGATCCCGGCCACGATCGACGGCTGGGCGTTGAAGTACGCGAGAAAGTAGACGCCGCGCTTGTTGCCGCGGACGTCGTAGGCAAGCTTGCGCTCATCCCACTTCACGAGGCTGACAACTTCGCCGCCGTGGCGGGTGATGGACTCGCGGACATGCTCTGCAGCCGCCTCAAGATCGGCGGTGACTGCTTGCGGAAAGAGGAAAAGCCCCTCGTACTGACGGGTTGTGGACGATGTGGTGGTGGCAGACATGGATACTCCTTCAGAAAAAGTGTTGGTCTTTGGATGGCGTTGGCCAGTGAGAGATGTTGATCTGTGAATGATGCGTGTCCGTGAACGCGCTCGGTGGCGCGGTGCGTTGTGTGAAAAGTGGCTCTTCAGGCTTGGTCGAGCGTCTCCGAAGCGGGGGCGGATCTCCTGTTGAAGAGGTTCATGCTTGATGCGATGCCATCGCGGCACCATGCCTCGCATGCGGCGGCAGCCTGATCGAAAGACTCCTCCGCCACGGGTTGCTGCTCGGGTGTGAAACGCCCAAGCACAAAGTCCGTGGATGGCATCGTCGTGGAACGCCCGATGCCCACGCGGCAGCGCGCCCAATCGGGTCGACCGAGCGCACCAAGAATGTCCTGCAGACCGTTGTGACCGCCGGATCCGCCCTCGGCGCGCAGACGGATGACGCCGCACGCGAGATCGAGATCGTCGGCCACGACGAGCAGATCGCGTGTGGAGTCGATCTTGTAGAAGCCGATCGCCTCCGCAACGGAACGCCCGCTGCGGTTCATGAAGGTCTGCGGCTTCAGCAGCAATGTGCGCTCGCCGGCGACGGTCGCTTCCACGACCAGTCCGCCAAAGCGATTGCGCGCACCCTCTGCAGGTCGATCCGCCCAGCGACGGGCAAGGCGGTCCACCACCTCGAACCCGACATTGTGTCGTGTTCCGGTGTACTGACTGCCTGGATTGCCGAGTCCGACGATGAGTTTCATGGTGCCTCGAGTGTGCCGAGGGTGCCAGGGACGCGGCAGACGCCGCGCCCTGCACCGAGGATCACTTCTTGTCCGGCTTCTTGTCCGCCTTCTTGTCCTTGTCGCCAACCGCAGCGGCAGGCGCATCTTCCTTCTTTGCGGTGAGCACTTCGGGCTCCGCGACAGCCGTGGTTGCCGCTGCTTCGCCAACGACCTCTTCGAGCACTGTCTGGATGCGGGCGAGCGCCGCGTGCGGATTGCTGACGGCAACAAGCCCCGCAGCCAACTTCAGCTGCGAGACGGTCATCAACTCGCCTTCCATCGGCGTGAGATCGACACGGATCGATTCGGGGATATCGCGCACCTTGCAGCGCACCTGCAGTTCCGTGATGTCGTGCGTGAGCACGGCACCGACGCGCCGCGCCGCCTCGGGCGTGCCGACGAAATGCAGCGACACGCTGACGGTCACCTCTTCATCGAGATTCACGCGCGTGAAATCCACATGCACCACGTTGTCGCCGAGCCAGCCGAACTGCAGGTCCTTCACGAGACAGGTCTCGCTGGTGCCGCCGACTTTCAGGTTGAACACGTGCAGTCCACGCTTGAGCGCGGAGACCACGGGCTTCTCCTCGATGCTCACATGTGTGGGCTGGGACCCGTGCCCGTAGATCACCGCAGGCAAGCGACCTGAAGCGCGGAGGCGCTTGGCGTACTTGGTGCCCATGCGGTCACGGGGCTGTGCGTCGAGAATGGGAACTTCATGGCTCATGGCAAATCTCCTTTGGTTGGTTCTCTCTGATTGGTTGGTTCGTGCATCAGCGCTTCGTCCCCGCGCCGTGCGTGAAGAGCGCCGAAATGGACTGGTCGTGGTGGATACGGTGCACCGCTTCGCCAAGCAGCGAGGCGACGGACAACACCACAAGCTTCGACTCGAGCGCTTTCTGCCGAATGCCGACAGGAACGGTGTCGGTGGTGATGACGCTGCGGATGCCGCTCTCGAGCAGGCGTTCCACCGCCATGCCGACAAACAGTCCGTGCGTGCATGCGACATGCACTTCCTTTGCGCCATGCTCGCGCACGACTGCAGCCGCTTCGCACACGGTTCCTGCGGTCGAGATCATGTCGTCGAACATCAGCACCGTCGTGCCTTCCACGGAGCCGATCAGGTTCTTCACCGACACCTTGGAGCCGCTGTGACGCCGCTTGTCGATGATCGCGAGGTCGGCGCCAAGCAGGTTCGCGTACATGTTCGCGACCTTCACATTGCCCACATCGGGCGAGACGATCGTGAGTTCGCCGAGTTCGCCGCGGATGCGGCGGAAGTGATCGCTGATGACGGGCGCAGCGGTCAGATGATCGACGGGAATATCGAAGAAGCCCTGAATCTGCGCGGCGTGCAGGTCCATGCAAAGCACGCGCTGCGCGCCCGCGGTGACGATCAGGTTCGCGACGAGTTTCGCGGTGATCGGCACACGACCTTCGTCCTTGCGGTCCTGCCGCGCGTAGCCGAGGTAGGGGATCACGGCGGTGATGCGGCGTGCGCTCGCGCGGCGCAGGCAATCGATGAACACCAACAGCTCCATGATGTTCTGGTTGACCGGGTCGCTGCAACTCTGCACCACATAGCAGTCGCGGCCGCGCACATCCTCATCGAGTTTCACGAGCAGCTCGCCGTCGGGGAACGTGGTCAGCTGCGCCTGCCCGAGGGGCAGTTCCAGATGATCGCACATCGACTGCGCGAGTGCGCGTCCCGTGGTGCCGGCGAAGATCTTCAGTTGTTCGCGGTCCGTTGCGCTCATGGCGTTGCCTCCTGGTTGCGGTGCGCGCCTTGCGCCGAGCCGGCCGCGCGCCGCGCTTTCAGGATATCGCTGACCTCCTGCAATTGAGCAGGTGTGTTTACCGACAGCACTTCGTCCGCAGGAACGGCGTCCACGACATGCACGACCTTGCCGGCGGCCTTCAGCAGCGTGAACACATCGGTGATGTAGTACTCGCCCGCCGCGTTGCGGTTGTCGACCCGCGCGAGGCAGTCGAAGAGATCGCCCGACGCGAAGCAGTAGTAGGAGGGGTTCACTTCGCGGATCTTCAATTGTTCAGGTGTGCAGTCCTTCTGCTCGACGATCGCTTCGAACTCGCCGCGGGTGTTCCGCCAGATGCGACCGTAGCCCGACGCATCGGGGATAACGCTGGTGGCGAGCGTCGCCGATGCGTGGGCATTCTGGTGCGCATCGAGGAGGCGCTGTACGGTTGCGGTCGTCAGCAGCGGACCATCTCCGCACAGCACGAGCAGCGGTGCGGAACGATCCACGCCCTGCAGCAGCGGTCGCGCCTGATCGACCGCGTGTCCCGTGCCAAGTTGCGGCGACTGCGCGACGAACTCGACTTCACTGCGGGCAGCGAAGTGCTCGCGAACGACTTCCTGCTGGTGACCGACCACCAGGATCACCCGCCCCGCACCCGCGCCGACGACGGCATCGACCACCCACTCGACGAGCGGCTTTCCAAACGCAGGATGCATGACCTTCGGCAGGTCACTGTCCATGCGCGTTCCCTTGCCCGCGGCGAGAATCACGGCGGTGGGCGCATCGTTGTGATGTGCAGAAGCGTGTGGCACGGCTGTTGGATGTGCGTCTTGTTTGACGCGGCGGACTGTTCGGCGATCCGAGGTGCGCGCATCCGTGCCGCGCACGAGCAGTCAAATTGGCCCACCTTGATTTGAACAAGGACAAAGAGAACCAAAATCTCCTGTGCTACCGTTACACCATGGGCCAGTTGGGCTGTGAATCACAGACCCTCTTACGCATCTTACCCGTGACGCTGTTGGGCGGTCGACGAGCGGATACAGGCGTCGATCAAACGGTGGTGGATTGCCGAGTTGTCTCTCACCCACGCCGCCCGAAGGCAGCGGGAACGCAGGGTTGGTCGGTGCCGCCCTACGTTCAGGGGGGGCACCGCGCCGGATCAACCGGCGACGGACACGCGCGACGCGGGGTCGGGTGCCCGTCGAAGGGACCCTGTCCGCGGCTTCCTCAAGGCTGGAGTGTCCCTTGGCCGCGCCAAGACACCCCGTGCGGCGCCGCTGTTGCAGGGGGAAAATCCCGCATCATCCGTCACCGACGGCCCATCAAAGAGGGACAGGAATCCTACCGAATCGCGCCACCATTGCAAGCGGTTCTCGCGTGTTCCTGTGCGGCACTCGAGTGCGATGACGCTCACGCAAGGACCACAGAGTCCGCATGAAACGCGTGACCGCCGAGGATTTGGTCCCGATCATTCTCGATGGTTATCGCCACGGCGCGTTTCCGATGGGCGATCCGGAGGACGGCTCGCTTGGGTTCTACACCTGCGATCCACGCGCGGTGATGCCGCTCGAGGCGGGCGCGCTTCACATCAGCGACTCGCTGCGGCGGCGCGTGCGCAGTGGACGCTTCCGAATCACCGTCGATACCCACTTCAGCGATGTGATCGATCGGTGCGCCCGTGACCGAAGCGCGGAGAATCGCACCTGGATCACGCCGCTGCTTCAGAAGACATACGTGCTGCTGCACCGCGATGGGTACGCGCACTCTCTCGAAGCGTGGCGAGATGGAAGGCTCGTGGGCGGTCTGTACGGCGTTGCCATCGGCGGTGCGTTCTTCGGTGAGAGCATGTTCAGTGTGCCCAGCGAGGGAGGCACCGATGCGAGCAAGGTGTGCTTCGTGCATCTGGTGGAACGCCTGCGCGCGCATGGGTTCATTCTGCTCGACTGCCAGTACGCGAACGCGCACACGCGCTCGCTTGGCGCCGTCGAAATGCCCATCGAAACCTATGCAGCTCGGCTTGAGCGGGCGATCGCGATGCGGGTTTCGTTCTGAACGCGCGCACGCTCCCGCCGGAATCTGCCCCGCACGCCATGCACGAGTGGCGCGGTCAGACGTTGAACAGGAAGTGGACGACATCGCCGTCCTGCATGACGTAGGCGCGGCCTTCACTTCGAAGCTTTCCAGCCTCGCGAATGGCCTTTTCGCTGCCGTGGTCTACGAGGTCCTTCACGCGGAAGCACTCGGCGCGGATGAAGCCCTTCTCGAAATCCGTGTGGATCACTCCCGCAGCTTGCGGCGCGGTGTCACCCTTGCGGATCGTCCACGCGCGAATCTCCTTCGGTCCCGCGGTGAAGTAGCTCTGCAACCCAAGCAGGTCGTACGCCGCGCGCGCGACGGAAGCGAGCGCGGGTTCTCGCATGCCGAGGCTCGCGAGCATTTCGGCGCGGTCCGACTCTGGCAACTCGGACAGTTCGCTCTCGATCTTCGCGCAGACGACGACCACGCCGCCTTCTTCCTTCTGTGCGCGCTCGCGAACCCGCTGCACCATCGCGCCCTTGCCTTCGAGATCGCCCTCATCCACGTTTGCGATGTACAGCACGGGCTTTGCCGTGATGAGACCGAGCCCGCGGGCGAGCATGCGTTCTTCGGGGGTCCACTTCGCGCTCCGAAGCGCCGTGCCCTCGCGGAGCAGCGCGAACGCCTTTTCCAAGCAGGCAACCTTCGCGATCGCTTCCTTGTCGCCGCTGCGCGCGATGCGCTGCTGCTTGTCGAGATTGGACTCCACACCCTGCAGATCCGCCAGCGCCAGTTCCGTGTCGATCGTCTCGATGTCGCGGATCGGGTCGGGGTTGCCATCCACATGCATCACATCCGCGTCCTCGAAGCATCGCACGACATGAAGGACCGCGTCCACCTCTCGGATATGGCTGAGGAACTTGTTTCCGAGTCCCTCACCCTCGCTTGCGCCCCGAACGAGTCCAGCAATGTCTACGACCCGCACGCTCGCAGGCAAGATTCGCTCGGTCTTGATGAAGTTGGCGATCGTCTGCAGGCGCGCATCTGGCACGCTCACGATGCCGACATTCGGCTCGATGGTGCAGAAGGGATAGTTCGCCGCAGCCGCGCCGGCCGATGTGAGCGCGTTGAACAGCGTGCTCTTGCCGACATTGGGAAGTCCGACGATGCCGCATTCCATGGGGGAGGGGATGGTAGGGAGATTTCTGCGCCTCGCGCCGAACCATGGTGCGCCACCGCGCGTGCAGTGGTAGCATCACGACACGCGCGGCATGGATCGCTTGCGCGCCCGCCGTCACGGAGGATCGCATGGGCTATGAAAGCATCCAGAGCGACTTGCGCAAGAGGATCATCACCCTCGCTGCGCTGCTGGTGGTTGCCGCAACGGTGCTGATCATCAGACTCGGACACCTGACACTCTGGCAGGGCAGCCGTCTTGCGCGTGCCGCCGAGGAGCGGCTGGACGCCGAAGCGCTGCTGCCGACATGGCGCGGCAGCATCCTCGACCGAACGGGGCGTGTGCTGGCAGAGGATGTCGCGAGCTATGACATCGCGGTCAGTTACCCGTTTGCGTGCGGGACTTGGGCGAACGACCGCGCGCAAGAGCAGGCGAAGCGCGAATCAGGCGCATCGTGGCGCAAGATGGATGCGACTCGGCGTGCAGAGGAGGTGAACGCACTGCTGCCCGAGTGGCAGCGACAGGAGCGTTCACTGATGAAACTGCTTGCGGCACGGAGCGGCATGGCGGAGTCGGAACTGCGTGAACGTCTCTCGGTGATCGCCGCGCGGGTCGACCGTCAGCGTGCCGCGGTTCATGCGCGCACGATCGAACTGCGCAAGCAACGCGGGCAGTCGCTTGATGTGGCGCCGGAGCCGATCCGCGAGATGCGTGAGATGCATGTGGTGGCGCGGGACATTCCGGCGACGACTGCCTTCGAACTGCGCAAGGTGGGTGATGCCAATCCAGGTTCGCTCGAAGTGCTCGATGCCGCGCGGCGACGCACGCCGTGGGACAGCGCAGAGGTGGAAGTCCCGCGCGATCATCTGCCGCGCACCATCCGCACTTCGGTGCCGCTCGTGATGCGGCTCGATGGCGCACTGGATGCGATCGTTGGCTCTGTTCGCCCCGAGGCGTGGAGGGAGGACATCGAGCGGCGACCCTTCGAGCGCGTGACCGAGGATGGTTCCATCGAGATCGATCTTGGTGGCTACCGCATCGGTGCCGAAGCGGTCGGTTCCCGCGGTTTGGAGCGGCGCTTTGAGGATCGGCTGCGTGGGCTCCGCGGGCGCGTGATCCGTCGATTGGCGACGGATCAGGAAGAACGCATCGAGCCGATTCCAGGGGCGCACGTGCAGTCGTCCATCGATGCGGCGCTGCAGTTGCGTGTGCAGGCGGCGCTCGATCCGCGCACGGGACTTACGCTCGTGCAGCCGTGGCACACAAGCAGTGATGCGCTCGTGATCGGAGACGCTCTTCCCGCGGCGGCGGTCGTGATCGACATCGCGACAGGCGAGATTCTCGCTGCTGCAACGACACCCCGTGTCGGTGATGCGGCGCGCGGCGGACGCCCTCCGATGGCGATGGAGACTGCGGGCATCCACCGTGCATTCGAAGCGAAGTATCCGCCGGGTTCGCTTGTGAAGCCGCTGGTGTATCTCGCGGCGGTCGCCGAGGGAGTCGCCGCCGAGGACGAGACCATCGAGTGCAATGGTCACTACTTCAAGGAGCGCACCGATGCGGCACGCTGCTGGATCTTCCGCGAGCGGTACAAGTTCACCACCCACACCAAGGCAATCGGTGGTGCGCTCGGCATCGAACAGGCGATGGCGCGCTCGTGCAACATCTACTTCTACACGCTCGCGGATCGGCTCGGCGCCGAGCGATTGTGCGATTGGTACGGGCGCTTCGGGCTCGGTCGGCTTGGTGGCGATGTGCCGTCCGCCGAAGTGGCGCGGGCACTCGAGGGTCGCGGTGATCGCTTCTCGACGGTTTCGCTCGGCATTGGTCAGGGCGCGATGGCCGTGACGCCGCTTGAAATGGCGGCGGCCTATGCGATGGTGGCGCGCGGCGGATCGTGGATCGAGCCGACCTGGCACAAGGGAGGTGGTCGGGTCGCAGCGGTGCAGCCATTCTCTTCCACGGCAGTCGCGCGAGTGTTGCGCGGGCTCGAGCATGTGACGAGCGAGTCCTATGGAACGGGCAACCATATGGACCACGGCGGTGGTGTTCGTGAGTCGATCATCGACGCACCCGGTGCGCGCTGGTGGATCAAGACTGCAACGGCTGAGGCGCCGCCGCTTCGACTCGACCGCGACGGTGATGGTGCCGTCGAAAAGATTGTGACGGATGCGGATCATGCGTGGTGTGCGGGTGTGGTCGGCAGCGCGATCGATGGTTTGCCGCGCTACGCCATTGCCGTGCTCGTCGAGCATGGTGGTGGCGGTGGACGAACGGCGGGACCAGTCATGGCTGCTGTGATCCGCGCACTCGTGGAGGAGGGATATGTTGGCGCGGCTCGCGCCCCACGCCCTCCACGGCTGGAGGCGAGTCGATGAGCGTGTTCGTTCGTGCGCCGGCGCGTGCGGTCAAGTCAGCCCCCAACCGCCCCGTGGTGTCGCGGATACTCGGCATTTCGTGGCGCACCATCGGGTGGGTGCCCATTGTCTGCGCCGCGCTTCTCACGGTGATCGGCATCGCCGCGATCGCAACGACGGAACCGAGCATGGCTGCGCGGCAGGCCGCGTATGCGTTTGTCGGTGTTCTCGCCGCTGCGCTCATCGTGATCCCAGCCCCAGCGGTGGTGGAACGGTGGAGTCCGCATGTGTTCGTGGTGATGCTGCTCCTGTTGATCCTGTTGGTGTTGCCTGGCGTCCCGCAATCGCTCGTTCGTCCGCGAAACGGCAGTCGCTGCTGGATCGACCTTGGTCCGATCGACTTCCAGCCCGCGGAGTTTGCGAAGGTCGCGTGGATTCTGGCATCCGCGTGGTGGCTGCGGAGAGCGGCGGATCTGCGAACGCGTGCAGGGCTGCTGCTCCCGATCGTGCTGACAGCCGTTCCAGTGGTGCTGATCTTGCTGCAGCCCGATCTTGGTACCGCACTGCTGTTCTTTCCGACGCTGCTTGCGATGCTCTTCATGCAAGGTGCGCGGCGGACGCACTTGGTGGCGGTGATCGTCAGTGCCGCGCTGCTCGCGCCCGCCACCTATCCCGTGCTGAAGCCGCACCAGCGTGCGCGTATCGATGCGCTCGTCGCGCAGTTGACGGGCGATGATCGATACACGCGCTCCATCGGCTTCCAGGCAGACCGCGCGCGGATGCTCGTGGGCGCCGGTGGTCTGGCAGGGAACGGCAAGACTGACGCGCGCGATCTCGTTCGCTACAACGCGCTGCCGGAGGAGCACAACGACATGATCTTTGCGGTGACCGCATGTCGGTGGGGTTTGCTCGGCGGGCTGCTGCTGATTGCGCTCGAAGTCACGCTCGTGGGTTCGGCGCTTGCGATTGCGGTGATGACACGAAGCCCCTTCGGGCGCCTCGTCGCCACAGGCATCGGATCGATGATCGGATTCCAGTCGTTCGTGAACATTGGGATGACGATCGGCATCCTGCCGATCACGGGGCTGACGCTGCCGTTCGTCTCTTCGGGAGGAACGAGCCTTGTGGCGTGTTGGGTCGCGGCGGGGCTGCTGTTCGCCGTGGCTGCGCGCGATGCGCGCGGCACCGGCGGGATGATGGGCGGTAGCGCAGCGCGGGTGGGTGCTTGATGGCGGAAGAAGTTGCGCTGCCGCGCGGCGGTGGGCGCGAGGCATGCGTTCGTGCGCTTGCCGATTTCGGCATCGAGATTTCAGCGGACGAGCTGAACCGACTTGCGCGCTTTCTCGATTTGCTTCTCGATGCCAACACGCGCATGAATCTCACGGCTGTCCGCGATGTGGATGCCGCGTGGATGCGGCATGTGTTCGATGCGCTCACGCTGCTTCCGATCCTGCAGCAGGCTGATGCGCGTCGTGTCGCGGATGTGGGAAGCGGTGGAGGCGTGCCAGGAATGGTGCTTGCGATCGTGTGGCCTCAGGCGACGCATCTGCTCATCGAGTCCACGGGGAAGAAGGCTGCATTTCTGCGGAGTACCGCGGATGCGCTCTCGCTGCGATCGGTGGAGGTTCGCAGTGAGCGCGCGGAGTCGCTCGCGCGCGGGCCGCTGCGCGAGAGCATGGATGTCGTGACATCACGCGCCGTCGCGCGCCTTCCGATCCTGCTCGAACTCTGCCTGCCGCTTGTGCGTGAGCATGGACACATGGTGACGATCAAGGGGGAGAAGGCAGCCGCAGAGGTGACCGAAAGCGTGCGCGCCCTCGGCACGCTGCGCGGCGCAGTCACCGACTGCATCCGCACGCCGACGGGAACCGTTGTGGTGATTGAAAAGGTTGGGAAGACGCCGCGCCGCTATCCGCGCCCTGCGGGCGAGCCGCAGAAGAGTCCGCTCTGACTTGGGTGTGCGGGGCATCAGACCCCGTGCGCATCACGGGTTCTGTGGCGCGGGAGAGTCTGCAGGGCTTCTTGGGAGCGCTTCACTGTCTGTCGGTGGATTCCGCTCGTCCATCATCTCGTCCTCGCCCCCGCGCACGGGCGATGCCGCAGCGGCAAGGAACTGGTTCGTTCGCAGGGGGCGACTGCCGAGCGACGCTGTGCTGTCGCAGCGTGTTGCGGGCTTCATCTCCGCATCGTGCATGCACCAGTTCTTCCATGTCCGCCGGACCGCCTGCGCGGCATCGCGCGCGGTCGCCTCCACGCGGAGAATGCGTAGCACCGAGCGTTCGGTCGTGAAGGGACGCCACCCGCCTGTCGGCGTTGACTGCTCAAACGATTCTCCGCGGCGCCGGTACACGCGACCATCGAGACCAACGAGAAGGTTGTCGCGCACCGCATCAGGTTGGAACGCATCCGAATCAGCAGGCGTACGCGGCTCGATCTTGTGATCCACGGGTAAATCGGAGGGAAGTGTCGGCGTTGGCGCAGTGCACGCGGCGACCCAGCGAAGACTCCATGGGTTCCACCACCAATCATTGCCGTTGCAGGGCGGGTCGCTCGGTGCGGGAACAGGCGATGCAATGTGTCGGGCGAGTTCCGCGATTCGACTGTGCAGCGTGCCCGGTACGGCGGAGAGCGCGCTGCCAAATCTGGAAGTCTCGCTGACATCCATGAGGACGGCGGGCACGGCATCGGATGCGATCCATGTCCACTGCGGGGCAGTCAGTGAGCGTGCATCGAGCCAGCGACCTGCGTGCAGAAGCAGATGTCGGCCGTTGGGTTCACGCAAGAGCGTGGACGAGCAGTTGACCGCGCCTTCGAGTCGCCCTTCGATGACGCTCTCGAACGCGGGCGTGCCGAGCCAGCGAACGGCGATGGTGCCGTCGGGCGGCGGGGGGTCGTTCACTTGCAGCATGACGACCGAGCGCGTCCCGCTGCAGTCGGGCAGCGGACGCGGATCGGGGAATGACGTGGTGCGCATGACCGCGATGAGGTCGTCGAAGGCGACCGTCAGGGTGACGCCCGCGAGCGCGCTTGTGAGCGCACTCGTCGCAGCATCCGCATGCTCAGGCGCCGTCTCGACTCGCAGTGCAGGGACCTTGATCGGACCGACTCGTACGGTGCGCTGCGCTCTGTCGAGAACGGCATCGCCCACAAAGTTCGCTGTACCTCGAAAGTCAGGTACGCCGCGGAGGCTGCTCACCTCGATTGCCAGTTTGCCGCGAACGGAGGCGCCCGTGAAGTCATCGACATGCGGCTGGCTGATGCTGACGATGGCGCTTGGCGTCTGGCGGACTCGCGGCCAAGACAACGCGGATTCGCGCTGCGACTGCTGCACGACAGTGGGTGTCGTGCAGGCGAGAGCAACGGTCGCAACCCATGCGGCAATCATTGGATGCGTTCAGCGTGCTGCGAAGCTGAGTTCGTCACCCGTGCTGAGGTCCACGAACTTCCAGTGAAGGGTCTTGCCCATGCGCTCGACGACAAGCCAACCGATGTCCTCATCGCTGACGGTGAGGATCATTTGTGTCACTGGATCCTGCTGTGGCGGCAACTGGAGTTCCACGCCTGGACCGAACAGCACATCGCCACCTGTGCGGTCGGGTCCCGTGTTGAGATGGGAGAGCCGCTCTTCAAGTGACTTCCGCGATCCGAGGTTCGGAGCGGGACTGGTTCCATTGGCAAGGACGACAAGAGAACGCATGACGATCGGCGAAAGAATACGGCAGGGCGGGGTGGTGTGTTCAGGCGCAGACGAGCGGTTCGATGCGCTGCTCGAGGCGTTCGAGTTCCGTTCCACTCATCCAGGGAAGGCTGCGCAGTTTCTCGCGAAGCCGCTCGGGCATCGGCTTGCCAGCGCGTTCATGCGCCGGGCGACTCTTCCAGCGGCGATGCACCCACAGATACTGGTCGGGTGCGCGGCGAACCGCCAGTTCCATGGCATGGTTGAAGCGGGCGGTGATGTAGAAGAGCGGATCGGGCTGATCGCGCCAGTCGCTTGGGCGGATCACATCGACGCCGTCGAGTTCATAGTCGAATCGTCCGCCGATGCGCCGCGCGGCGCCGACCACGATCGGCACTTCGTAGCGCATGGCAAGCAGTCCGATCGACTTGTAACTCGAAGCGAGCCTGCCGAAGAATGGCACGAACATGCCGTCCTCGCCCGCATTCTGATCGGCGATGAATCCGATGCGCCCGCCCGATTCGATGATCCGCTGCACTTCAGTCGTTGCACCCCACTTCGTGAGCACGGTCAGTCCGCGCGCTTCCCGAACACCGCGCACCCAACGGTCAAGCCATGGATTGTCGAGCGGGCGCGCGAGCGCATGAAGGCGAAAGCCGAGCAACGCCAGCGTGAATCCGAGCAGTTCCCAGTTTCCGCAGTGACCCGTCACGAAGATGACGGGATCGTTGCCGACGAGGAGCCGCAGCGATGATTCGATCCTGCCCGTGCGCACATGCTGTGACCACGATGTGGGCGTGAGGAGGCGGGGGACTGCAGTTGCTTCCACCAGGAACATTTGGAACATGCTGCGCAGCGAATCATCCGCGAGTGTGGCCACCGCGGGCTCGTCGAGTTCTGGAAAGCTGCGGCGTATGTGGCCGCGGGCTCGGTCACGGTGACGCTTCACCAGCCGTCCGTAGAGGCTTCCAAACTGCGCCGCCGTGCGCATGTTCTGCGCCGGAGGAAACATGTGAAACGCACCGAAGAGCCCCCGAAGCGCCGCATACTGCGCGAACGCCGCTGCGTGATCGATGAAACCCTGTGGTCGCACGCGCCGTTCAGCGCTCCGCTGAACCTGTCAGGATCTGGAAACGATTCCAGTTGAGGATGGGCACTTGCGCAGCGTTCGCTGCGGCAACGAGCGCCTGATAGGAGTCGTAGGCGCGGCTCGCTTCGAGTTGCGCCGTGTAGGCGGCGTCATCCGCGCCGATGGAACGAAGCTGCGGACGCACGGGAACAGTGCCGAGCACGATGAAGTCGATGTCGGGCGTGATCTCCGTTCCATCCACCACGACGCCGCCCCACTCGCGGATCTTGGCGCGGATGTAGTCGCCTTCGGAATCGGTGACCTTGCCATCGTTGTCCACATCGAACTTTCCATGGACGAGGAACTTGTACTGATAGTTCGGGCTGTACACGGCATTCGCAAGCACGTTGCCCTTCGCCACGGTGGTCCGAGGGGACTTGCGGGTCACGCGGGCCGTGCTCGTGGTGTCGCCCACCTTGATGATCTCGATGCTGGCGATCCCCGGAGCTTGTCGATCGGTCTTGGGGTCGTACAGAATCGCCGACGAATCGGGATAGACCTCGAAGGTCATTCCCGCGCGGACTCGATCCTTGTTGCCGAGTGAGATGAAGACCTGATCCTTCGCCGTCTGCGAGACGTCGATGACGCGACCATCCACGAGCAGGGCGGGATCTGCGGGTCTGATGCGGAATTGGTCGACCTGCTTCTGAAGTTCCTGCACGCGCGCCGTCAACGCCTGATTGGCCGCAACAAGGCTCGTTTGCTTCGCGCGTTCTTCCTCGATCTCCGTGGCGTACTCGGTCTTCGCATTCTCGCGCGCAGTCGCCAGTTCGGCCTTCAGCTCTTCGAGCGAGGCGAGCGTGCGCTCCGTCTGTTCGGCGTACGGAGCGATCGTCGCCTGCAGTTCACGCACCTGCTCTTCGCTCGCCCGCTTCGCCTCGTCCGCTTGTGCCTGAATCTGCCTGACCTGTGCCGCCGCATCTTCGACTGCACGTTCGAGTTCCGCGGCCTTGTTGACCGCCTCCGTTCGTGCCCGCTCGAGCGATTGCACTTTCTGCTTCACTGTCTCGTCAGGCTTGAGATTGAGCGCGCTGCGGAGTGCCGTGGCATCGCCCGATGTCTCGCCCGTCACCGCGGACATCACATTCGCATTTCGCGCAACGAGGAACTCGACAAGGCTCTTCCCCTCGCCCTGCGCAGCCTGCTGCGCCTGCATTCCCGCCTCCTGATCGAGATAGCCGGGGGGGACGATCGCCGCGAGGTCGCGCTTCGCTTTCGCCTCGGTCGCAGCGGACTTGTTCCACTCGGTGAGGAAGTAGACCGAAGCGGCAGCGGTCAGCACAAAGAGGATCACAAACACCACCAAACCGATCAGAGGTCCGGTCGTTTTCGAGGGCATCGCCATAGAACCCTGTAGTGTCGCTTCGCGAGCGGGGTTGCGTCAAGTGGTCGATTCGGTTGCACTTGCACAAGCGGGCGCGATGTGCGATACTGCGCGGTCCCGCTGATCTGCCTGCGCGTGCAGGCGGATGCAGGCGGCAGACGAGGATCATTCCAGTGCCCAATACCGAATCAGCGAAGAAGCGAGTCCGTCAAGGCGTCGAGCGCAGCGCGCGCAACCGTTGGCGCCGCACGAAAGTCAAGGATGAGACGAAGGTCTTCCTGAAGGCAGTGCACGATGGCGACAAGGCCGCAGCGGAGAAGTCGCTGCGCTCTCTCTCGGGCATGCTGGACCGCTTCGCGCTGACGCCGACCATGCACCGCAACACCGCAGCGCGTCGCAAGAGCCGTCTCGCACGGCGCCTGAACGCGATGAGCGCTGCGAAGAGCTGATCGATTCGAAGTCGACCGAAGACTCCATGAGCCAGCGCAAGGCTGCGCGACGAGGTTCTGCCCAACCGAACGGGGGGAAGGTTGGCGGACATTCGCCGATCGCATCGAGCGGATACTTCGAGCGTTCCAAGCAGCCACTCGAGATTCTGGCGCTCGTCGTGCCGCTGATCGTGCTCTACGAGGTGGGGCTGATCTTCGCGCTGCGTACCCATGGCGGAACGCTCACCAACTCCGCGCATGAGGGACTGCTTCGCATGTTCGCCAGCCTCGGCATCGATGCGGGGCGCTTCAGTCTTCCTGCGCTCGCTTTGCCTGGTGTTGGTGTGATCGTGGTGCTGCTGGTGTGGCAGGTGCTCTCGCGCCGTGCGTGGACGGTTCACCTTCCGACGGTGGGGGGCATGATCATGGAGTGCGTGCTCTTTTCACTGCCACTGCTTGTCGCGGCGCAGGTCATCACGCGCATGTTTCCGCCCGCGGCTGCGGGGGAGATGGACGGTCTTGGCACATTCGGGAAGGTGGCGATGAGCGTTGGCGCGGGCGTCTACGAAGAACTCGTGTTTCGCATGGTCCTGATCGCACTGCTGCACACGCTGTTTGTGGACTTGCTGCGCTGGAAGGAGTCGTGGGCGCTCGGCGTGGCGGTGGTCGTCGCTGCAGTGCTCTTCACGCTGTACCACCCGCTGCAGTTGCCGAGCGGTGCGGTCGATCTTCGCCGTGTCATCTTCTTCCTCGCGGCAGGCAGTGCCTTTGGTGTTCTCTATGTCGTGCGCGGCTTCGGCATCGCCGTGGGAACGCACGCGTGGTACGACATCGCGGTCGTCGTCCTCCTCGCACCGCCCGAGGCGTGAGGGGCGCGGGCGCGATCCGCATCGCGTCTACACTCGTGCTCCGTCATGGAAGAGCGGACTCGGCGCAAGATGATCATCGCAGTGGCAGTCGCGCTCGCGGCGACGCTCGCCGTCGGCGCGTGGTTCATGGACCGCAATGTGGCGCCCACGCGTTCGTCGCGTGGCGTACCCGTGGAGGATCTGGTGGCGCCATCGCCGCTCACCGCAGAAGAGCGCGAGGCGGCGCGTGAACGCACCACGCCAAGCAGCAGCGTTCAACTTGAGCAGGGCGCGTGGGTGCAGGTCGCGGGGCCAGATGGGCGCCTTGCACAGCAGTACAGCGCGCGGAAACTGGATCCGGAGCCGGGCGCGTTTCTCTCGATGGATGGACCGCAGACGGTCTTTTTCCTCGATGATGGTCGCGTCGCCACACTGCGCGCGGACTCCGGGCGGGTTCGTGTGCCCAACCGCGCGCTGGAGTCGGGCGTGTTCCGCGGCGATGTTGTGATTCGCATGTTCCGACCCGCGGCGGGAAAGCAGGTCGACCTGGCGAAGGATCACCCCTCGCTGATTCTCGAGTCGGAGGAACTGGACTTTGACCAGACACTCGGGACGATTCGCTGCCCGACGGCGTTTCGTCTGACGACCGATGTGCTGACGTTCGATGGTGAAGGGCTTGACCTGCTCCTCAGCAGTGATCGGCGCACCATTGAGCGTCTCGTGGTGGAGCGTCCGCTCGGTCCGATCGTGATCGACCGACAACGGCTCCCTGCATCACAGGCTTTGGGTGATGGTGCTGCGTCGTCGCGGCGCGGCGATGCGCCTCGCCTGCAGCGCGCGGCTGCACCGCTGCTTCGCCGCGCGCGCTGGGCACCGCTCCACGGACTGCCTGCACGCTTCCCGCAGCCTTCGTCGTCCGCGCAGGGCGCCGCGGAGGTGCCGTCGTTCTACAGGTTGGAACTGCACGATGCTGTGGAGGTGCTGCGGCAGTCGCCCAACGACCGCGCGTGGACGCGCGGCGATCTGCTCGTTGCGGTGTTTGCGCTCGAGAACGATCTCGTCAGCGGCAGCGTGGTGGATGCGCGCGGCGGTCGTGCGCCTCGCGTGATGCAGCGGGACGATTCGCTTCGGACCGTGCGCGCGCAGCCCATCGGATGGCGCGGTCAACTGGCGCAGTGGGCGATGGCGGCGGCGATGCCGCGTGCGCGAGAGGACGATCTGGTCATTGTGCGATTCAAGGGTCGACTCGAAATGCGACCGCTCGCTGCGGATGCCCCTCGACCGCCAGCGGCGGATGCGATGATCGTGGAGATCGATGGACAGCGCGTGGAACTCGCGAATCAGGCGGGGCTCGCGCTGCGTGCGCGTTCCGTGGACATGGATGTCCGCAAGACTGCAGGCGGGCAGAGCGCGCCGCGCCAGTTGAAGGCCGAGGGCGGCGTGGAGGCGACCGATGCGCTGCAGACGCTTTGGTGCGATTCGCTCGATGTCGCGTTCACGGACATGCCCGCGGCGCCGCAAGGAGCCGCTGCGCAAGATCCTGTGTTGGGCGCAGTGGAGGCGTCGCAGGTCGATGCGGTGGGTGGCGTTCAGGTGCAGTTGAAGGATGGCGCACGGATCTTCGCGCAGACGCTCTCGGCGCAGCCGCCCGCTGCCACGGCGCAACTGCAGGGCCCCGGACTCAGCGTGGTGCGAGCGGGCATGCTGCTTGAGGGCATGCCGCAGGTGCAGGTCGCGGAGCGTGAGCGCGAGGTGAAGGCACTTGGTGGCGGACGCGCGCGGAATTGGAAGCAGTCGGTGTTCCCCGCGGATGCCCGCGGGAAGTTGGAGCCGCCGGCCGCGCCAACGCAGCGACCTGAACTGGATGCGAAGTGGAGTGGCGGGATGTCCTATCGAGATCGCGCCGCCGATGGCGCGCAACTCGAACTGACGGGTGATGTGCGGGTTCGCGCGGAGCCGCGTGCCGAGGAGTTCGATGCGCTGGACGGGCAGTCGGTCCTGCTGGAATTCGAGCCGGTGGTGAGCGGTGTTCGAAGCGGCGATGGCGAAACTCCTGCGGGCGCAGACATGCGTGTGCGCAGGTTGGTGACGGTGGGTGATGCGCGTTTGGAGAATCAGGTCTGGGCGAACGCCGCTCGCGCGGGTGCACCGCGGCTCTTCCAGCTGCGTTCACAGCGAGTGGAGTACGAGGCGCGCAGCAGCGAACTGTCCGTGCCGGGCGCTGGCACTGTGCTGGTGCATGTGCCGGCAGAACATGCAGGCGATGCTGCGGCACAAGCTCGGCAGCAGCGCGACAAGGGCATCGCTGGCGGCGGCGTTGAGGGAACAAGCCGTTTTCGCTGGGGCGGTTCGATGGATCTCAAGCGTGTGGTGGATCAGCGGTATCTGATGACGATGCAGGCGTCCGTCGAACTGGTACGCGCTGGCGACCGTCCTGATCAGGCGCTGACGATGACATGCGACCGACTGGAAGCATCGGTGCTGCGTGGCGAACAGACCTCCGGTACGGCGGAGACATTCTCACTCGGCGGCAGCATCGAAGTGCAGCGCATACGCGGCATCGGGCGCTGCTTCATCCGCACCCCCGAGTACGACATTGAGTGCGAGGAGTTCGATTACAACGTCGTCACGCAGGTGGCGGAACTGCGCAGTCGCGCAGGTCGTCTGGTGCAGGTGCTGCCGAAGGGACAGGGCGAGCCGCTCAAGGCGGCATCGATGCTCTGGGACATGCAGTCGGGGCGGATCCGAGTGCGCGCAGGATCCGGCGGCGCTGGTCTGTGAACGCGACGCGTTCAGATGCGGTCGCGGATTGTCCAAAGGTCGGGGAAGAGCGGGCGGAAGAGCGTGGACCGAAGGTACGCAACCCCGCTTGAACCGCCCGTGCCGACTTTGGTGCCGATGGTTCGTTCGACCATCTTCACGTGGCGATAGCGCCACTCTTGAATGCCCTCATCGAAGTCCACCAGGAGTTCGCAGATCACGCGGTCATCGGGGTGGTGGTGGTAGACCTCGAGCAGCACGCCCTGAAGCGCCTCGTTTGGTTCTGGAAGCGCGGTCAGCTTCGCATCGATCAGTTCCGGTGGAACTGCGTGCCCATCGGCGCGCAGACGCATGAGAAAGGACTGCCAGAGTGTGCGCCCCTCGAGCCGCGAGGCGAGCGCCGTGCGCTCGGGACCGCCTTCGGGGTAGCGAGCAAGCGCCGCCGGATTTCGGTTTCCCAGAATGAACTCGAACTCGCGGAACTGCACCGATTGAAAGCCGCTCGCGTTGGCGAGGAGAGAACGGAACGATTCGAATCCGATCGGGCTCATCGTCTCGAGCACATCGATCTGGCCGACCATCGTCTTGAGGATGGTGAGCATGCGGCGCAGCGTGGCATGCGCGGCGGGATCGTCGTTCCGCTCGAGTGCCTGCTGGAGATGGAGGACTTCGTGGATCTGCTGCTTGAACCAGAGTTCGTAGACCTGGTGGATGATGATGAAGAGCGTCTCGTCGTGCTCGCGTCCACCGGAGAGCGGATGCTGCAGCGACAGGAGTTCAGGAACGCGCAGGTATTGGCCGTAGGTCAGCGTCACGCCGCCGAGGATAGGTCAGCGGGCTGCCGCGAGTGGGGGAACGCCGCCGCGAGCACGGTCGGTCCTGTCTGCCGCGAGGGGCGACAACGAGGGCAGCGCTTCAGGAACTGGCGCATCGAAGGGATGCACCCGCCCATCGAGTTGGCAGATGTGACGCGATGTGATCGTCGACGAAAGGAAGATCACGGGCAGACCCGACCCGGGGTGCGTGGCGCCGCCCACGAAGTGCAATCCAGGCAACTTCGGATGGGTGTGAGGTATGCGCTTGTGGAGCATCTGTCCGAAGTTGTGCGCGAGGTTGAAGGTGGCGCCGTGGTTGATCCGCTCGCGTTGCCAATCGAGCGGGGTGATGAGGATCTCCTGCTCGATGCGGCTTCGGATATCGCGGATTCCACACGGACCCTCGAGTTGCCGCAGCGCATCCTCACGCAGGCGCGGGCGCTCACGATCCCAGTCGATGCTGCACTGGCGCGGATCGTTGTTGGTCACGGGCAGCAGCACATAGAGGGCACTGTTTCCAGCGGGCGCGAGCGTCGGATCGAGCGCGGAGGGATTGTGGACATACGTCGAAGGATCTTCACTGAGCCGCCCGAGTTGCGAGATGTCTCGGAAGGTCTCCTCGTAACGCCCCGACATGTAGATGGTGTGGTGGGGCAGGTCGATCGCCCCGCGCACGCCGAGATACATCATGAAGGTCGAGCAGGAGTAGCGGCGCGCATCGATCGCCGCATCGGTTTCGCGTCCGCGCAGTTCCTGCGGAATCAGGTTCTTCATTGCCCATGTGCCGTCCGCATTGACGACCACTCGGTCGTGGCGGCGCAGCGTTCCACCGATCTGCACGCCGACGACGGTTTGACCATCGAACGCGATGGCGTCCACAGGGGAATTCGTTTCGATGCGCACTCCCATCCGCGTGCACGCATCCGCCATCGCACTCATGAGGCGGTTGCAGCCGCCTTCGGGATGCCAAATGCCGTACTCGTATTCGATGAAGGGCAGAATGCTGAAGAGGCTTGGGCACTCGTAGGGGCTCATGCCGAGGTACTTCGCTTGGAAGCAGAGCGCCAGACGAGTCCGGCGATCATGGAAAGTCTTGCTGAGGCATTGATGGATCGACTCCCACGGGCGCACATAGGGCGCAGCGGCGATCCCCTCGGGCGACATGAGATCAAGCAGCGATTGAACGCGCTGCTTCAGGACGGGCGTGAGGCGCGCGAGCTTTCGGCGGTTCTCATCCATGAAACGTTGGAACGCGGCACCGTCGCGTGGGTCGATGCGCGAGAGTCTCTCCGCCATGGTCCCGACATCTTGTGTGGTGTCGAGCACCGTCGGTGCGCCATCACGATTGCCGATGATGAGGCGGTACATCGGGTCGAGCCGCCGCAGCGATGCGAAATCCCCGAGCCGAAAACCGCATGCCGCGAAGATCTCCTCGAGCACATAGGGCATGAGGAAGAATGTGGGACCGCAGTCGAAGGAGTACGGGCCGGCGGTCAGGCGCCTCGAGCGTCCGCCCACAACGGCTTGCGCTTCGTACACGGTGACTTCGAATCCCGCGGCTGCAAGTTGCATCGCCGCCGCGAGACCACCCGGTCCTGCGCCAATGACGCCGATCGACTTGCTGCCGCTTCCTGCATGTGAGGAGTGTTGAATCATGAATGCTGCTTGCTCTGAACGTTTCTCGGGTGCGGGTTCTATCATGAACGGTAGGCGACATGATGGAAGGTGTTCTCGAAAATGGCTCTCCCAACCGTGCGGCACACGGGACTCACGTCCCACTGCGCGCATTCGAGCAGCCGAGGGGCGCGGAGTGGGCAGTCCCGACGGGCGGTTGGGAGTTGGACGATCGGCTGGGGTGGCTTGCCGGGTTTTCCGCCGCGGTCGAGGCGCATGCGGACGAACTCGTCGACGCTGTGTGTGCGGACTGCGGCAAGAGTTCATGGGAGGCATTTGCGGCGGACATCTTGCCGTTGCTCGCGTGCGCGCGCTGGACGGCGTCCAACGCGCGGCGCGTTCTCGCAAGCCGACCTGTGCGCGGGAAGCCGTGGTGGTTGGTGGGGCAGCGGCACTGGACGGATCGCGTGCCGCTTGGTTCGGTCGCGCTGATCGCGACGTGGAACTACCCCGTGCAGCTTCTTGGCATCCAACTGGTGCAGGCAATCGTCGCGGGCAATCGGGTGACCGTCAAGCCATCGGAACATTCGCCGCGTTCACAGGGACTGCTGCTGCGACTCGCGGCGGATGGGTTGCCGCCGAATGTGCTTCGGCGTACGCCAGCCACTCGCGAGGCAGGCGCGCATCTGCTCGCGCGCGAGTCCTTCGATCACATCGTCTTCACGGGGTCCACGGAAGTCGGGCGGCAGATTGCGGCCAGTTGTGCGGCGTCGCTCACGCCAACCACGCTCGAACTCTCCGGTTGCGACAGCGCCATCGTGCTCCGAGGTGCTGATCTTGCGCTTGCCGCGCGCACGATTTGGCAGGCGCTTTCGATGAACGCGGGTCAGACCTGCATGGCGCCGCGCCGCATCCTCGTTGATGCGGCCGTGCAGCGGGCGTTCCTCGCTGCATTGGCGCCATTCGTGGCGGGTGCCTCGGCGTGTGCGCTGATCTCGGAGGGCGCCGCGCGTCAGGTGGATGCTTGCGTTCGGGAAGCGGTCGCTTCGGGTGGACACTCACTCAGCGGCGTCGTGGAAGCGCCCGTCGGGCGTCGGATGCGCCCGGCGGTCGTGAGCGGCTGTTCGCCGCAGTGCAAGCTCGCACGCGGCGATCACTTCGGTCCAGCCGCGGCTGTGCTTGCGGCGAGCGGACTCGATGCGCTCGTGGCACTGCACCGCTCGTTCCCGCAGCACCTGGCGGTGTCGATCTTTGCGGCGCCTCAGCAGGTGCACGCGATCGCACGCGACCGCGCACTCGTGGCATCGCTCGGCGCAGGGTTCGTGACCTTCAACGATGCGGTTCTGCCGACCGTTCATCCGGGAACCTCGATCCGTGGAAGAGGTCTCAGCGGATGGGGTGCCTCGCGCGGCGAAGACGGGCTGATCGCGATGACGCGGACGGTGACCGTGTCGCAAACGAGCGTCTCTCGGCGGATTCCAGCAGGGGAGCCACAGGGGCTTACGCGGCGGCTGCTGAGGGCTATGCTTCGTTGACCGAGTGGTTCTGTACGCACGGTTCGCTGCCATGATCCAACGCGCGCCATCGTCGACACAGCCATCCGCCATCGTCATCGGAGGTGGACTCGGCGGACTCTCGTCCGCCGTTGAACTGTCGACCCACGGCGTCGCGGTCACCGTGGTGGAACGCAACCTGCATCTCGGCGGCAAGATGAATGTGCTCGATGAGTCGGGGTTCCAGTTCGACATGGGGCCGACGATCCTCACGCTGCCGCAGGTGGTCCGCGGGATCATCACCCGATCGGGTCGCCGCGTCGAGGATTACATCGAACTCGTGCGGCTCGATCCGCAGTGGCGATGTTTCTTCGAGGACGGCACGATCATCGACCTGCGCGATGGCGTCGACGAGATGGCCGCAGCGATGGACCGACAGTTCCCAGGGCGCGGCGTGGGTCAAGGGTGGCGCGATTTCCTCGCGTACAGCCGTCGCATGTTCAGCCTGAGTGAACGGGTGTTCTTCTTCAAGGATTTGCAGGGCGTCTCGGATCTCATGCGAAAGCCGCCGACCAACGACCTTGGTCTGCTTCGTGACGTGCTCGGCATGCGGATGCATGCGACCGTTGCGGGCACGGTGCACAAGCATGTGCATGAGCCGCACCTCGCGCAGGTGTGCGAGCACTTCCTGCAGTACGTCGGCTCAAGCCCGTTCCTTGCGCCTGCGATCCTCTCGCTGATCGCGGCGGCGCAAGTGGATCACGGCTGTTGGTACTCGATGGGTGGAACGCGCTCGGTGGCTCGCGCGCTCGAGCGCATTCTTGGCGAGCAGGGTGCGCGCATTCGCACGGGCGTTGGTGTGCGTCGGATCCTCGAAGAAGGCGGACGCGCGTGCGGCGTCGAACTCGACACGGGGGAGGTGCTGCGCGCGGATGTCGTCGTGTCGAACTGCGATGTGCAGCGCACATACCGCGACCTGCTGGGCAGCGACGGAGCGCGGCGCGAGCAGACGGCGATCGCATCGTCGTACCAGCCCGCATGCAGCGGCTTCGTGCTGTATCTCGGGCTCAAGCGTCAGTACGACCACCTGCGTCATCACGACTTCCTCTTCAGTGCGAACTCCGCGCAAGAGTTCGACGACATCTACGCCAAGGGCATTCCCGCCCGCGATCCGACGATCTACCTGTGCGTGCCGAGCCGCACCGATGCCGCGCAGGCACCTGTCGGCTGCGAATCGCTCTACGCGCTGATCCACACGCCGTTCCTCCGCGCGGGGCAGCGGTGGGAGGGTGTGGGCGGCATCGCGGAGCAGTATCGACCGGTGATCATCGAGAAACTCAAGCGCTTTGGCATGCCCGACCTCGAGCAACAGATCGCCGTCGAGCGTCACCTCACGCCGCAGTCGATTGAACGCATGTACAACGCGGAGGGCGGAGCGATCTACGGACTCGCCTCGCACGGTCGGCTTCGGGGCGGGTTCAAGCCTCGCAACCGAAGCCGTGTGCTCCAGAACCTGTACATCGCAGGCGGCAGTGCGAATCCTGGTCCTGGCGTCCCGATGGTGTTGATGAGCGGGGTCACTGCGGCACGCAGCGCGTGTGAGGATCTGTCGATCCCGCTGCAAGGTTCCGTGCAGGCGGGCAACGAATCATGGCGTCCCGCGATGGTCACGAACTGATCCTCGAAGATCGATGGAACCCGCGCGTCCTGCGAGGCTTCCAGTGGTATGTGCGTCGCCTGCTGCGCAAACGGTTCTTCGCAGTGCGCACCTCGCGCAGTGGACTGCCCAGCGCTGACGTGTGGCGTTCTCACGAGGGGCCGCTGCTGCTGCTGCTGAACCACTCGTCCTGGTGGGATCCGATCCTGCTGGCGTTCCTGCAGGGTGTGTGGTGCCCTGATCGCCGCGTGCTGGCGGCGATGGACCGCGTGCAACTCGAGCGATTCACCATCTTCCGCCGCATGGGGGTCTTTGGCATCGATCCGGATGATCCCGCGAGCCTGCCTGCAATGGTCGATCATGTGCACCAGACGGTGATGCGCGAACCGCGGAGCCTGGTCATGCTGACGCCGCAGGGTCGATTCACGGATGTGCGGGAACCGATGCGTCTGCGGCCTGGCGCTGCGGCGGTCGCGGCCCGGCTGCCGAATGTGCGCGCCGTATCGCTGTCGCTCGAGTATCCGTTTTGGCTCGATGCGAAGCCCGAAGTCCTGCTGCGATTCTGTGATGTGCACTCGCCAGAGGTTTCGTCCACTGCCGCATGGCAGCGAACACTGACGGCAGCCATGCAGGCGAACGCCGATGCGCTCGCCGCGGAGTCGATCGCGCGCGATCCGATGCGCTTCGACACGATCGTCGGCGGCGGCGCCGCGCAGGTGAACCCCTTCTACGACGCGTGGCTTCGCCTGACGGGTCGGGGGACCGCCATCGACGAGTCTGGTCGCGCTCATCGCGGCAGGGGCGGCGCGTCATGAGTTGGCAGACGCCGCTGCTGTCGTTGGCGTTCGCGTGCAGTGCGCTGCCTGCGCTGCTTGGTGCGATCAATCTTCGCCGCTACCGAGTCATCGACGCGAGTGGTGATCTCGAGGGCGAACGACCCTCCGTGACGGTCTGCATTCCCGCACGCAACGAGGCTGCAAACATCGAGGCGTGCGTTCGCTCCGCGCTCGCAAGCACGGGCGTCGATGTGGAAGTGATCGTGCACGACGATGCATCGACGGACGAGACGCCTGCGATTCTTGCGCTGCTGTGTCAAGAGGATGCGCGTGTGCGAGTGGTGGAACGCCAGCCGCTGCCCGACGGTTGGAACGGGAAGCAGTGGGGCTGTCAGCGGATGGGTTTGGCTGCGACGGGCCAGTGGCTGCTGTTCACCGATGCCGATGTCAGGCTCGCGCCGAGTGCCCTCCGCAGCGCGTGGCTTGCCGCGCGCGCGGGCGGCAGCGCGCTTGTCTCGACCGTGCCGCGGCAGGAGACGGAGTCGTGGATGGAAGACGCCGTCATTCCGCTCATCCACTTTGTGCTTCTCTGCTACTTGCCCTTCGGGCAGATGCGCTCCACACTTCGCCCCGCGGCGAGCGCAGGCTGCGGGCAGTTTCTGTTTGTGGAACGCACCGCGTGGCGCGCGGCGGGCGGTCATGAGACATTCCGCGCGTCGATGCACGACGGCATCAAGTTGCCGCGCGCGGTGCGCCGTGCGGGTCTGCGAACCGATCTGTTCGATGGAACGCCCGTCGTGTCATGTCGCATGTATCACGGCGCGGGCGCGGTGTGGCATGGCTTCGCCAAGAACGCGTTCGAGGGACTGGGGTCGTTTGGCTTGCTGGTCTTTGTCACGGTCGTTCACGCGCTTGGGCAGATGCTGCCGGCGGCGTGGATCGTGTGGTCGCTCATCACGGCGAGGCCGTGGGGCGCACCCGAGTGGCTGGCGAGCGCCGCGCTGACCGTCAGCATCGCGCTGCGGCTTGCGTTCATGCTGCGCTTTCGTCAGTCGCTGCGGTCCGTGCTGCTGCATCCGATCGGCATCACGCTGCTCACACTCATTCAGTGGCACAGCGCGTGGCTGCACATCACGGGGCGGCGGAGCTGGAAGGGACGGACATCGGGGAGTGCGCCTGCCCCCGCTGCGGGGTAGCGGCGGGCGTGCCGATCGCCTTCGGCGCAGGTGGCGGCGCCGTCTGCAGCAGGACCATCTGGCGGTAGCGGTCGCTGGTCTCCATCAGGTGCTGGTGCGTTCCCGACGCGGTGATGCGGCCATCCTCGAGTACCACGATCTGGTCGGCGTGCTGGATCGTGCTGAGCCGATGGGCGATCACAAAGGTCGTGCGGTCACGGAGCAGATGCGCAAGGGCTGACTGAATGAGCCGCTCCGACTCCGAATCAAGACTGCTCGTCGCCTCATCCAGGATCAGGATCTTCGGATCGGCAAGCAGTGCCCTCGCAATCGCAAGCCGCTGCCGCTGTCCACCCGAAAGGCGCACGCCACGCTCGCCGATGCGCGTCTGCAGACCGTTCGGCATCGCATCGATGAAGTCGGCGGCGTTGGCGCGCTCGATCGCTTCGCGCACCGCTGCTGCACTTGCCTCACGAGTGCCGTAGCGGATGTTGTCCTCGACGGAGCCATCGAACAGAAAGACATCCTGCTCGACGATGCCGAGGACACGATGCCATGAACGGAGCTGGATGTCGCGCAGGTCCGTGCCGTCGATGAGCACGGACCCCTCGGTCGGATCGAAGAAGCGCGCGATGAGGTTGCACAGCGTCGTCTTGCCGCTGCCCGAGGGCCCCACAAGCGCCACGGTCTTTCCCGGCGGCGCCTGCAGCGTGATGTGATCGAGCACGGTGCGCTCGGTCTGCGGATATCGATAGGAGACGCCACGGAGTTCAACATGACCGTGGATCGCAGGCTTCGCGAGCCGAATCGCGCTGGGGCGGTCGGGCATGTCGGGCTGTTCCGCGAGCAGGTCGAGCAGTCGATCGAGCCCAGCCAGATTGGTCTGGAACGCCGTCGCGCTCGATGCCAGCATCTGGATCGGCAGCAGCAGCATCATCACATAGGTCAGGAACAGCACCAGATCACCCGCGGTGAGCGTGCCGCGCAGCACTTGCGTTCCGCCGTACCAGAGCAGCGCCGCGCTCGCACATGGAATGAAGAGCGCCCACGCCAGGTCAATGCCGCGCGACCACCACCAGACGAACATCTCTTGGCGTGACATGAGATGCGAGGAACGGGCGGCACGCGCCGCCTCGGAGCGCGTGCGGTCGAATCCTCGCACGACACGCATGCCGCCAAAGACTTCCGCGGCGTGTGCATCGATGGATTCACGGGTCTGCTTGATGTCGCGGTAGATCGGTCGGATGCGCCCGATCCATGTGCGGTGAGAAAGCACGACCACTGGCAACACGATCAGTGCACCCAGAAGCAGCCGCCAATCGGTCGCGCCAAGCACGGCGAGACTGCCGATCAGTTGGATGACCGCGCGCCATGGGTTGTAGAGCATGCTGAAGACAAGGTCTCCGACACCCGCTGCATCCTCGCGAAGGGCGGTCACCATGCCGCCCGCACGGATGTGGTGGATGCGCGACAGCGGCAGCTTCATCGCATGACCCAACACGCGGCGCCGCATGCGGTTCTGCACGGACTTCACCGTTCGCGTGGCGAGCAGTCTGCCCGTGATGCTCAAGAGGACGGCGACGAACGAGAGTGCAACGATCGTGATGGCGAGCAGCGCGAGCAGTGAAGAGGGATCCGTGAGTGCCGCGTCACCCACGGGCAGCCACCGACGAAGTGCTTCAGGCAGAGGCGCACCGCCGAAGACATTGTCGATGGCGATCTTGGTGGCTGCGGGCGGCAGCAGTTCAAGGGCACTACCGACTGTTGCACAGGCGAGTGCAACGATCACCTTGCCGCGGTCTCGACCGACGGTCGCCGCGAACGAGCGGAGCAGCTCGCCGAGCGAGCGGTTCCGTCGCGAACTGACTTCGGTGCCGTGTCGCGTGACGATCGTTCGCTGCGACTTGCTCCTCACGCGCCGCTGCGACGCTTCCTCGCGGTATGTGCTGTACTGCCTTCGACTCGATGTGAACGCCACTGAGAGTCATGGTAGGTCCGCACGGTACGATCGCCCTATGAACCCATGGAACTGCTCGGCCGTTGCCCTCGCGGCGCTCATCGCCGCCTCGCCACTCGCCCAGTCTCCGGCCACGGAGCCACCCGCCGGTGGAACGGCGCCCGCAGCACAGAGCAAGGCGAATGAAGACAAGAGTGCCGGACAGACGAAGCGGCAGCGGGGGGTAGGTCTGCACTACGGACTGCAGCAGGCGCCACCGAAGGCGAAGGGTGCTGTGCGGCTCGCTTCCTACAACCTGCAGAACCTCTTCGATCATGTGGACGACCCATCGCTGTCGGGAGAGTGGGAAGATCTGAAACTGGCGGTGACCGATGACCGTGCGAAGGCGCTCGCGGAGGTGATCCGCCGGCTCGATGCGGACATCCTCTGCGTTGAAGAGATCGAGTCGAAGGAAGCACTCACATGGTTTCGAGACACCTATCTGAAGGGCCTTGGCTACGACCACATCGAGAGCCTCGATGCCGGCTACTACCGAGGTGTCGAGCAGTCTGTGTTGTCGCGATTCCCGATCTCTTCGCCCACGGTGTTCGTCGGTACCGTGCTTGAGACGCGCGGCAATGCCGACAAACCAGCTAGTGACAAGCCCGTATCGGCAGGTGATGCGAAGGAAAAGAGCAGCGTTCTGGACGATCCAACCAAGTTCCAGCGCAGCCCGCTCGCATTCGATGTGCAGTTGCCGGGCGGCTACGTCCTCACAGCGTTCGTGATCCATCACAAGGCGGGTGGTGAGAAGTACAACGACCACCGTGAGGCGGAGGCCGCAAAGATCATCGAGTTCGTGAAGCAGCGGCTCGAAAGGGATTCGAAGGCGAACATCGTGGTGGTGGGTGACTTCAACGCCACGCCCTTGAGCGATGTGCGGCGCATGTACAAGGAGGCGGGGCTCCAGAACGGCTACGACTTCCGAAACGCCGACGATCAAGCGGCAGGTCGCAATCGGAGTGCACCCGAAGCGCAGAAGCAGCAGCTGTACGACCGTTACACGACGCACGAGTCAGGGCGGGCAATCGACTACATCCTCCTCTCAGGCGGCTTCGCAGATGAGATCGTTCCCGGATCTTTCTTCGTGCTGTCTTCGCTGCACCCCGGTGACAGTTACGACTGGCGCAAGGACACGCCGCCGAGCGGTTATGCGAGCGATCACTATCCGATTGCGCTCGACTTCATCCCGCGCGATGGGGGGACGAAGACGAACTCGAAGGGGCGCCGCCCGAACTGATCAGTTGGATCGCCTCGGTGACATCCTTGTCGCCGCGTCCTGACACGTTGATCACCACGATCTGATCCGCGCGCATTGTGCGTGCGGCGTGAACGGCGGCATGCACCGCGTGCGCGGTCTCGAGCGCTGGAATGATCCCCTCGAGCCTCGCCAGCAATTGGAACGCCTCGAGTGCCTCCGCATCGCTGACCGCGCAGTAGTGCACGCGCCCTGCATCACGCCAGTAGGAGTGCTCGGGGCCGACGCCCGGGTAGTCGAGCCCGGCACTGCACGAGTGCACATCGGCGGTTTGTCCATCGGCAGTCTGCAGCACATACGAGTACGAACCATGCAGAACGCCTGGGGTTCCAAGGGACAGCGGCGCCGCATGTTGCCCCGCGCCGAGGCCACGTCCGCCCGCCTCCGCACCGATGAGACGAACCGACTCGTCCTGTACGAAGGGAGCGAAGATGCCTGCCGCGTTCGACCCGCCGCCGACGCACGCGACGACCGCGTCGGGGAGTCGCCCAAGCTGCTCGAGACACTGCGCGCGGCACTCCTGACCGATGACACTTTGGAAATCCCGCACGATGGTGGGGAACGGATGCGGGCCCACCACGCTGCCGATGATGTAGTGCGTGTTGCCGACCGAACCCATCCAGTCGCGCATCGCTTCGTTCGTCGCATCCTTCAGCGTGCGGGAGCCAGAGGAGACTTCATGGACGGTGGCACCGAGCAATCGCATTCGAAAGACATTCAGCGCTTGCCGCCGCACATCCTCGCTGCCCATGTAGACCTCGCAGGGCAGCCCAAAGTGTGCGCACGCGGTCGCGGTCGCGACACCATGCTGACCCGCACCCGTCTCCGCGATGATCCGCTTCTTCCCCATGCGCAGGGCCAGCAGCGTCTGCCCCATGGTGTTGTTGATCTTGTGTGCGCCTGTGTGCGCCAGATCCTCGCGCTTGAGCACGATCCGCGCTCCGCCCGCATGCGCGGTGAGCCGCGGTGCATCGCACAGTGCCGTTGGTCGTCCGACGAAGTGCCGAAGCAGCCCGCGCAGTTCTTCGAGGAAGCGCGCATCTCGGCGCGCATCGATGTAGGCACCTTCGAGTTCCTGCAGCGCAGCGATGAGCGTTTCGGGGACGAATTGTCCGCCGTACGGACCGAAGCGTGCGGGCAGTCCGCTCGATGAAGCGGGATGTGTCGGGGCAGCGGTCACTCCGACTCCGTGATTGCCGCACGCGATGGGCGAAGCCGGCGCAGCACCATGAGCGGACCCGACAGCGCATAGCCGCAGAACGCGACCGCGAGCGCCACTTGGAACCACCACACCGCAAACGCGATCGGCAGCATGAGCCATGCGACGAAGGCGAACGAATGTCTGCCACGCAGGTAACGGTTCACGAAGTGACCGTACGGAATGCGGGAGATCATCGCGAACGAGCAAAGCACCGTCGCGAGCGGCAGGATGAGCGCCGAAGTCTTCTCGAATCCATCGGGCGGCACCTCGTGAAACCGAATGACCGTGAGATGCTGGTGCAGCAGCGTGAGGCTCGCGATCGCACCCGCCGAACCAGGCGAGGGCAAACCACGGAACACTCGGTGATCCGCCTCATCGGTCGAGCCAACTTCCGCGTTGAAGCGCGCGAGGCGCAGCGCGGTGCAGCAGATGTAGAACGCCGTCACGCCCCAGATGATCTTGCCGTACACGCCCTCCGCGTCGGGCCCAAGGATTCCCGTGTAATGATCGGGACCACCGTAGTAGTAGCTCACGAGCCGCAACACCATGAACGCCGGCGCGACACCGAAGGTCACCATGTCGGCCATCGAGTCAAGTTGCGCGCCGAACTCGCTCGCCGAGTTGGTGATTCGCGCGGCAAAGCCGTCAAAGGCATCGAACAGCATCCCGAAGAAGACAAGACTGCCCGCGATCGTGAGCGTGCTCCAACCAAAGATGTTGCTCGGGCCAATCGGCTTGCTCGCATAGTGGATCGCAGCGAATCCGCAGATCAGGTTGCCGAGCGTCAGGAGCGTCGGAAAGACGGCCACTGTGAGCAGTCGCCTTCGGTGGCGGGTGGTCTGCACCTGATCTGGCAGTACGGGTGGCGAGGCACTCATGGTTGCGCGGGCTCCGTGCGTGATTCTACGGCGGCAACATCCGCAAAGTGACGATCGGCGATCAGTGGGGCGATGACGACGACGGGGCGCAGTCGCAGCAGATCCCGATCATCGCCCTGCCGCCCGAGAAGCAGCTCGCCGAGCGTCGCCGGCGGCAGAACCGGCGGACCAGCCGCGGGGCCTTTCCCAGCACTTTGTGCACGAGGCGGTGCGCTGGTCACGAGCAGTACGGTGCCGCGTTCAAGCGCAACGGAAAAGCCCGCACCCGTGAAACTTTCGCGCGCCGATGCACGCGCGCCAGGCACCGCGCCCCCCGCGAGGAATGCGGGCTGCAATTCCACATCCGTCACCGCCCCTTTCTCGAGCGGTACGGTCCAGCCGCGGATCAGCAACTGAAGTGTGCCGCCCGCAAGGCGACGCGTACTCCCATCGATGAGGACCGCACATTGTCCGCGCACGGGGAGTGCGTTCACTTGGGTCCATGCGTGCGCCTGACCGAGCCACAGGCGAATGCTCGATGCGGTGCCGCCAAGACTGTCCAGTGATTTGCCGAGGTTCGCCATCGGGACGGCAGCCACACGGATGCCGTTGCCGAGCAGCCGATCCTGCGCACTGTCGGTCAACATGGGCGGCTTGTTCGACTCGAAGAATGTGTTGACCGCATCAGCATTGTCCGGCACTTGCCAGCGGAGCACGACCACGCCGTCGGTGGATCCGTCATCCGAGGGAAGCCACACGTCGCGGGTGGGCACCGATGCTGCAATCTCCGCCCATGCCGCGGTCATGTCGGCTCTATCACGCTGCTCGTCCTCGGCACGCTCGGGGCGCGCGCCTTCGGCGTTGTTGCCGTCGGTGCGCGCAGTGGCTTCGGTCTGCGTACTCGGCGCGGCGTTGCACGACAAGAGAGCGAGCGCTGATGCGGCGAGTGCGAGCGCAGGCAGGCGCGCGAGAATGTGGCGGACGGTGGGGGTGTGCTCGGCGTTCATGCGGCAGCGTGCGGGAGCGTGTTGATGCGGTCGATCATTCGCCGAATGAGCCCGAACAGCCTTCGATTGTGGCGGAACCAGATGCGCGCAGTTCCGGCGGGCGCATCGTCGCCTTCCAACGAGTCGCCTTGGTGCATGGTGCCAGATTCAATCAGCGGCGAGAACTCCTGCGCGAGTTCCTGAAGTTGGGTGGGGGAGAGCGGTGCATCCAGTCGCAGCACGAGCAGATCATCGACATATCGGCTCGATCGGTAACGGCGGTAAAATGTGCTGATGATCTCCACCGCGTGAGCGGTGGATGTCGCGCGAGTGAAGAGATCCGTGTCCTCGGGGCTGATCCAGTGCGTGCGTTCCATGCACTCGCTCACGAAGGAACGCCAGCGTTCCCAGTAGTGCCCACCCTCGCCTTCGACAAGAACGATGGGCACCACCAAACTGCGCCCACACTGCACCAGTGTGAGTGCCTCGAAGAGTTCGTCTTGCGTGCCGTACCCGCCCGGGAACGCTGCGACCGCATCGGCGCTGCCCATGAACGCGAGTTTGCGCGTGAAGTAGTAGCGGAACTTCAGCAGCTTCGGATCGCCGGCGATGACGGGGTTCGGGCGATCCTCAAACGGCAGTCGGATGGAAAGCCCGAAGGACTGGTCGGGTGTCGGTCCCTCATTGCCCGCCTGCATGATGCCAGGTCCCGCACCAGTAATCGCCATCCAACCGCGTTCGGCGAGCGCGCGCGAGAAGTCGAGCGCGGCGATGTAGTCGGGATGGTCGCGTGGTGTGCGTGCGCTGCCGAAAATCGCCACCTTGCGCAGCGCACGGAAGCGTTCAAACATCGTGAACGCAGCTCGCATCTCGCGAAGCGACTGGCGTATCAATCGCAGTTCGCCCATCGTCAGGCGGTCGTTCGCGAGGTGCAGCGCGGTCGCCACCATCTCGGAGATCACATGTGCGCGCGACTGCTGCTCATTGTCGCTCCCACGCTCGGCGAGTGCGAGCGCGACCATCTCGTCGATTGCCCGACGCAGATGCGGGGCGAGGCGCAAGTGTTCAGCCTTCGGCTTCATGGATCCCTTCGGGCGATCGGCGCAACCGGCGCGGCAGTGGACGGCAGCTCTGGCGCGGGGAGCAGAAGCGGCAGCGGCACGAGTGAGCCCTCTGGCTTGTCGAGCGTGCCGCGGACATCGATCTGGAAGATCTGGTTGGAAACGCCGCCGAGCAGATCGCTGACGAGCGGAATGGTGCCCCTGTTCGCAAGCCGCAGTGCGATGGCACGCGTTTCCGTGTCGAGGCTGCCGCTCCCAACCAGAACCATGTTGCGTGAGGCGAGGTCGAAGCGTTCAAAGGTGACGGTGGACTGATCGATGGTGAAGTCAAAGTCGCCGCGTTCAATGACGGGATCGAGATTGATGCTTGCCTGACCGAGTTGCAGCAGCGCGATGGCGATCGGGAGTCGAGTCAACTCGGTGCGCTCGATGACGGCAGCCCCTCGTCCGCGCCGACCCGCCATGCTGTGTCGGTCGCCTTGCAGCGTCACGCGCGCATCGACTCGCCCAGGATCCGATGGTGCCGCACTTCCATCCCTTGGGTCCGTTGGCTGAACCCCCGCGAGCAACCCGACTGGTGCGCCTGACACGGCGCAGTCGGCGGACATGGAGTAGGGCGGAACGAGGCCAAACTGCCCTGTTGCCGAGAGGCTGCCGCTTCCGACCCGTCCCTCGCAGTCAAGCAACTCAAGCACGTCACTGCCCCGTTCGACGCGGAGTCGCATCGACACATCCTGAAGCGGACGACCTGCGAGCCGCAAGGATGTGTCGCTGACGATCGCCTCGAAGAGCGGCTTGCTGTTGCTGCCAGTGCGGCTTGTGAGGATTGCTGCCGCATCTGCCTTTGCGATGCCAGGGCCGACATCGAGCGCCGCGTTCCAGACACGCAAGTCGACGCCGATGTCCGTGACCAACTCGCCAGCCTCGCGAAGAAGCGAGATGGATGCATCCGCACGCAGCAGATCGCGCACTCCGAAGCCATTGCGGGCAAGCAACTGCGCAAGATTCTCGGGGAGGACTCCAAACAAACCCTGCACAGGAGCCTGCGAAGTCACGAGCGCGGAGAACTCGCCCTCGACAGGCTGCCCCTTCGAATCGCTGTCGAACCACCCACCACCCTCGATCGACCCCCCGATGATTTCAGCAGAGAAGGGATGCAGCAGCAGTTTCCCGTCGCTTGCCGTGACTCGCAGTGGCTGCGGCAATCGCAGACTCGTCTCAAACTCCCCCTGACCAACGCTGAGGTCGGAGATGCGGACTTCGAGATCGAAGTCGCTGAATGAAATGCCTTGAGCGCCCGAGACGCTGACGAACGCGTCGTAGCGACCCTTGGGTGCCAGTTCCTTCAGCACGGCTCCGAATCCGTTGGCATCGACGCGGTCGGCGATCTCATGCAGCAGCGGTCCTTGCAGCATGCCATCCTGCACACGTGCCTCGAGGTCGATCGATGACAAGTCCGTGCCGACACTGCCCTCAATGCAGATGCGGGTCGCGTAACCACCCGGCGGTCCCACAGTCAGATGGACCCCGTTGCAACTGAGATGCGTTCCCTCAACCGTCAGCGTGCCCGAATGGAAGCGTGTGAACACCTCGCCCTCCGACAACTGCACGAGCAGATCGTGCGGTTCGATGGTGACGGAACTGCGAAGCACACCATCGACTTCGCCCACGAGTCGCAGGTCGGCGTCGAATACGCCCCGTGGCGCGTAGCGCTTCCAAAGTGCATCGCTTTCGGACCGCTCACGGAATGGCAGCAGATTGACCGCGTACTCGGCGAGTTCGATGTCGCGCAGGCGGACCTGCACCGATGTCCGCGCGTGCCCGAGGCCGATGACGCCCGCGGCGTGGATACTCCCGTTCTGACGGGATCCCCTGAAATCCTTGATTTCCATCGCTTCATCCGTGACTCGGAATGACCCCACACAATCCTCGAGCCCGAATCCAACGGGCCAAGTGATCCCGTCACTGGACAGGATCTCGCCCGCAGAAGTGATCGGATCAATGCTGCCCTGTGTCAGTTCGACCTGACAGTCGAGTTTCACGTTCCCATCGGCGTCGCCGTGCAATCCTCCGCGGATGTGCAGACGACCTGCAGGATTGATCTGCTGCACGATCAATCCGCCTTGCGCAAGCGTGAGCCCAGGCCAACCCACCACGAACTCATCAGGCTCTGGCGGGATCGCCGTGAACATCCGCGGATTGATCCGTTCATCGGGCAGTTCAAATCGGATCTCTGGGTCGAAGAGCAGCGTTCCATCCGCTGCGGTCCTGAGTCGGACGCCACCACTGAAACTGCCGCTGCCCCCCGCAAGGGTGGTGAAGGGCACCTTGTCGCCGAAGTCAATACCGGTATCGGTGAGCAGGATCGTGCCGTCGTGGGCGCGTACCGGGTAGGGGAACTGTTCCGGCAGCAAATCCGCCTCGATCAGGTCGATTCTGCCGCTGATGGAGGGCGACCCGCTCGAACCCTGCGCCTGCTTCACCGCGAGGTCGAGGCGGAGAAGCCCACCTGGCTTGAATGGCCCCTCTTGGATGATGCGGGTCAGGTCGCCCGCGCGCGCGGACAAGGTTGCGATCTCGGCAGGATCTGCGTTCGACGACTCTGAGAGTGCAGCGAGTGCGCGTTCCACCTGCACGAGTTCATCACGGGACGAGTCGACCTGCGTCGGATCGCGCACAAGTCCTGCGCGCTGCAGTGACAGGAAACCGCCGTACCAGAAGATACTTTCGAAGATTCTGCGCTCACTGTCGGGGAAGCTTTGGATGAGTGCGCCATCGATCGGCGCGCGATCGGACGTGATCTTCAGATCGACGCCAGGGTCCACGCCCAGGCCGCGGATGTCGCCGCTGATGCGGATGAGTGCGCCATCGGACCCAACGCCCTCGAGCGAATCGATGTGCGCATCGCGTCCAGTGATCCGAATCGTCGATTTGACCTGGGTGAGCGGATAGGGGAAATTCTCGAACGCGCCGCGACCGTCGAGGATGGTGAGCAGCGCCCGATGCTCTGTGTGGGCGGCGACGAGCGTGCCGTCTGGGGCAGTCGTGGGTGTGCCGCGCTGTGCAGACCACTCCGCCGTCGCGCGAAGTTCGCGAACCATAAATGACTTCAGAAACTCGGCAACGGCCTGCGGCACCTCGAGTGCGCTTGTCTCGCGCTGTGTGCCGAGTGCAAGTGCCGGGACTTGCACGCTCGCGGCAAACGGTACGACCAGACGGACGCGTTCGAGCCAATCCGCACGGCGCTCCCAGTCGAAGTCATCCCACGGCACACAAGAAAGATCCACCTCCAGTGAGGCAAAGAAGGGGAGCCGTGCCACCTTTCCGTCCGCGGAGTCGCTCAGCACATCGAAGTCGAGATCCTTCAAGGCCACGCGCTCGCCTTCGATCTCCAGTTTCCCGCTGCGCACAAAGACCTCAGGCTTGCCCTTTGCAGTGAAGATCTTCATGCCCTCATACCGAACCCACGAGCCGAACAGATTGGCGGGAAGTTTCGCGGAGAGACTGCGAACCTCAAGCGTTCCGCGCACGGGCGTGGTTGCGCTCGAAGAGAGCGTCGCTCGCACCACATCGCCCGCCGCCTCGGACGCCAACACCGCCGATCCAACTTGGCGCGGCATCATGAACGCCAAACGATCGGTGATCTTCAGCCCGGTTGCACTGAGGTCAAAGGCGAGCGACGACTGCTCCCACCAACCACTGACACGAAGCTCACCCCCGCGCTCCTGCAGTTCAACTCGTGAGCGCGCAGCGTCCGACGAGTCGGGGACGAGGCTGGCCGATGCGGTGAACTCGAATGGACTTCGAAGCGTGCCTCCGCGGAGCCGACCAGATGTCACTCGGACCTCATCGATGGAAGCGCGGTCCAAACGCAGCGCGTTTCCCTCGGCGGGACTCGCGAGTGATCGGCGCAGCGCCTGAAAGTTGTAGCCACCATCTGCGGTGGCGCGTTCCACCACTTGAATGTCGAGCTTCCCAACATGCAGCGAATGAATGTGCAGCGGGCCCCACAGCAACGTCCACGGTTCGAGTTCCACTTCCATGTCCTGCACCGTGATCAGATCACGCCCGACACCCTCCCATCCGGGTACCCGAACAACGAGACCTTCCAGTCGTGCCTTTCCCCAGCCCTGCCACGCAAAACGGTCGATGGTCGCGTCGCCGCCGACAGTGCGTCCCACCTGTGCTGCCACAAGAGACCCGACCCACGACGGCGTCAGCGCGAGAACAACGGCGAGAACCAGCAGCGCGGCGGCGCCTGCGATCCCCACCCACAGCAGGCGCCGCGCTCCGCGGCACAGCGTCCGCCACGATTCGCTGAGCGAGTGCTGGTCGGCACCCTGAAATGAGAATCTGCTCGGCTGCATGCGGTGCGCGCGATGGTAGTACGCTCGTTGACGCGACCGGTCACGCCGAAGCTGCTCACCATGCCAGAACAGAGACAACGAGCCATCATCACGGGCAGCGCGGCGCGGGTCGGGCGGGCGACTGCGGTGGAGTTCGCGCGGCGCGGGCTCGACATCACGCTCGCCGTTCGGGCGGACAACAGTGCAGCGCGCGAAAGTGCGGCGCTTTGCCGAGCGGCGGCGCGGGAGGCAGGGCAGGCGGAGCCTGAGGTGGCGATCGAGTGCGCGGAACTCGATGACCTTGCCGCCGTGCAGGCCATGGGCGAACGCCTCGCAGCGCGGAGTGCCGATGTGATCGTTCACTGCGCGAGCCGTTACGACCCGCAGGCGTTCGGCTCGATCACTCCCGAGCATGCGCTTTCACACATGCGGGTGAACGCCCTCGCGCCGCTGCTGCTGACACAGGCAGTCGCACCGCAGCTGTCCCAGTCATCCATTCCATCGGGTGGCGCTGTGGTGTGCTTCAGCGACATGCACGCGGCCGGCCGTCTCTACAGGAATCACGCGGCGTACTTCGCATCGAAGGGCGCGCTCGACGCGCTCATCGGTGCGCTCGCCGTGGAACTCGCCCCGCGCATCCGAGTGAACGGCATCGCGCCCGGCGTCGTCGCATGGCCGGCAAACGCCGATCCTGCGATGACTGCGCGTTACATCGAGCGCACACCGCTCGGGCGGGCGGGCACGCCGGAAGAGGCCGCGCGCTGCGCGGCATGGCTCGCGCTCGAGGCGACATACCTCTGCGGCGAGATCATCCGCCTCGACGGGGGTCGGTGGCTGAAGTAGGAAGTTGCGGGGGAACCCAACCGCGCTGCATCGCGACGCGCCGCCAGGATGCGGCTTGGATGGGATCGCCCGCGTCCTCCCAGCGCCGCGCTGCATCGGCGGCGGCCTCTGCGGATGCGCACTGCTCTGCCCACTCGCCCCACGCGGCGGCTGCGGCAACGCGGTCGCCAAGCGACTCATGTGCGCTCGCGATCTCCCAGGCGAACGCCTCGCTCGCCCGCGACTTTGGCGGCAACGCGAGCAGCAATGTCAGCACATCGGCATGTCGTCCGAGCTTGCGAAGCGCCTTCGCTTCGGCAACCCGGAGCGGATCCGACAGCGGATCGAGCGTGCGCGCGCGCTGCGCCAGTTCGAGCGCGAGGGGCGCGTTCCCCGCTTGCAGTTCGAGCCCTGAAAGTCCGCTGAGTGGCCAGGGTGATTCAGGCGCCAAAGCTCTCGCTCGTTCGAGGCACACGCGTGCGCGCGCCACATCCCCCGATTGCAGCAGAACCTGTCCGAGATAGAGCGGATGCTGCGCGTTCGCCGGATCGGTGGAGTGCGCACGCTCGAAACATGCGATCGCTTCGTTGAGCATGCCCGCCTGCTGCGCAGCCACGCCAGCGGCAGACTGGAAGCCTGCGTGCGTGGGCTGCAGCTGCGCGGCGCGCAGGTACGCCTGCGCCGCCGCCGCGCGCTCGGCGGACTGCAGCGCTGGATGAACGGTCGCGAGCGAGCGGGCAAGATGCGTGCGTGCGAGGATCTCCTGCGCATCCGCATCGTCCGGCAGCGCCTCGGCAAGTCGGCGCGCAATGCGAAGCGCATCATCGAGCCGCGCCGAACGCAGCGATGCTTCGACCGCGTCGAGTGCAGCGCGGCGGGCGGCGGGATCCTCGGCGCGTGCGATCGGATCGTCCTGCTTGCTGCAGTGCGCGCCTGCGATCAGCATGCACAGCGCGGCACACCACGCCGCGCTCCACCGCACGAGGCGGATCCGCGACCGCCCTCGCGAAGTCCCCGCGCTGCCAGCGCCCTGACTGTTGCCGTGTTCCAATCTGTAGACTCGGGCCGTCATGGGTGAGGTTCCGCTCGCGAAATCGTATGTTCCCGCGGAACACGAGCCCGCGATCCTGCAGCGCTGGGCTGACGCGCGCTGCTTTCACGCGGAGCCAGACGCTGCGGGGGAACCCTACTCGATCTTCATCCCGCCGCCGAATGTGACCGCTGCGCTGCATCTCGGTCATGCGCTGAACAACACGCTGCAGGATGTGCTCGCGCGCACGGCGCGAATGCGCGGGCGCAATACGCTGTGGATGCCAGGGACCGACCATGCGGGCATCGCCACCCAAGCCGTGGTGGAACGCCGCCTGCAGATGCAAGGCAAACGCCGCACAGACTTCACACGCGAGGAGTTCGTGGCGAAGGTGCAGGCGTGGAAAGATGAATACGAATCGGTCATCCTCAGTCAGCTTCGCTCGATGGGCGCATCCTGCGACGAAGCGCGCACGCGCTTCACGATGGACCCTGTCTGCACCGCAGCGGTGCGAGAGGCGTTCTTCCGGCTCTTCCAGGAGGGCTTGATTGAACGCGGCAAGCGTCTCGTGAACTGGGACCCAGCGACGCAGACGGCACTCTCCGACGACGAGGTCGAGATGGAGGAGGTCGACGGGTCATTCTGGTACCTGCGCTACCCGCTCGAGGATGGCTCGGGGCACATCACCGTGGCGACCACGAGACCCGAGACCATGCTCGGTGACACCGCGGTTGCCGTTCATCCGCGTGATCCGCGCGCCGCCGCACTGCGCGGCAAACGCATCCGACTGCCGATTGTCGGACGCATCATTCCCATCGTCGAAGATGAGTACGTGGTGATGGCGGTCGCGCAGGGTGGCGACCCGGCCGATGTGAAGGCGCAGTTTGCGTCAGGTTTCCTGAAGGTCACGCCTGCCCACGATCCCAACGACTGGGAAATCGGGATGCGCCATCAGTTGCCTGCGATCAATGTGATGGCACCCGACGGATCGATCAGTGATCGCCACGGCTGGAGTGATGTGTCGGACGAGGCGCGACCCTTGGTTGGTCTCAGCCGTGAGGAAGCGCGCGAGCGCATCGTGCAGCACTTCCGGTCGGCCGGGCTCCTCGAGGGTGTTCGACCCTACCGCCACAGTATCGGGCACGCTTCGCGCAGTCATGTGCCCGTCGAGCCGTATCTCTCCGACCAGTGGTTCGTGCGTGTCACCGATCCGCGTCTTGCGGGAAGCGCGCTCCGAGCCATGCGAGCGGATCAGCGGCAGTCGCCAGCGCCGTCGGCCGCACCTGCGCGGGCGGGGGACGGCGAACTCACCTTCTATCCCGCGCGCTACGCGCGAACGTTCGAGCAGTGGCATGTGGGCATCCGCGACTGGTGCATCTCGCGGCAACTGTGGTGGGGTCATCGAATCCCCGTGTGGTCGCGGATCTTCAGCGCCGATTCGCCGCCGCCGCCGCAGCCGTGGAGTGCGCGCGGCGCTGCGGAGATGCGGCGCACGCTCGCCGATGGCGCCACCGAGGTGTTCGTGTGCCTCCCCGAGCGGCTCGACGGCGAGTTGGCGCCCGAGTTGGAACGTGCTGGATTCCGTCAGGATCCCGATGTGCTTGATACTTGGTTTTCGAGCGCGCTCTGGCCGCTCAGCACGCTCGGGTGGCCAGACCCTGCGCACTTCCAGATGCAGGGACTGCTCGATGCGTTCAACCCAAGTGCAGTGCTGTCGACGGCCCGCGAGATCATCACGCTGTGGGTCAGCCGCATGGTGATGTTCAATCGTCACTTTCTCGGCGGACGTCTCCCGTTTCGCGACGTGTTCATCCACACCATCGTGCAGGATGGGTTCGGGCAGAAGATGTCCAAGTCGCTCGCCAATGGGGTCGACCCACGCGACATCATCGCGACGCACGGCGCGGATGCGATGCGTTTCGTTCTCGTGCAGATGTCGACGGGTACGCAGGACGTGCGGCTGCCTGTGGATGTGCTCTGCCCGCACACGGGCAAGGCGTTCACACCGAAGACGGTGACGACCGCTTCGGGACATGTGGTTGCCGCGCCAACGCAGTCCTGCCCGACCGATCCATCGCGCGAGATGGTGACGGCCTATGGCGTGGCGTCTGGGCTGGCGCAGCCGACCGATGCGATGCCGCTTGCGCGCAACACGTCGAGCCGTTTCGACATCGGCAGAAACTTCGCGACGAAAGTTTGGAACGCGTCCCGCTTCGCCCTCGCGCAGTGCGGCGATGGCAGCGACGGGAAGCACGCCGAGGCGGCGCAGGCAACGACGGTCGTGCCAACGCGCCTCATCGACCGCTGGATTCTGCACCGATTTGCACATCTGGTGCGGACAGTCGATGGCGCCATCGATGCGTACCAGTTCAATCCCGTCGCGGAGGCGCTGTACGACTTCATCTGGCGGGACTTCTGCGATTGGTATCTCGAGGGCATCAAGCCGACGGTCAAGAATGACGCGGCGCAGCAGGCGGTGCTCCGCGGCGTGCTCGATGGAACACTCCGTGTGCTGCATCCGGTGATGCCGTTCGTCACCGAGGCGCTCTGGCAACCAGTCGCAGGGGCGCGCGCTTCCCATGTGGGGGCGCTCGACTTGCCGCCATCGCCGCTTGCGGCAACGGCGCGGTGGCCGCGCTGTGGAGATGCGCTCACCGATGAGCGCGCCGCGCGCGAGTTCGCGCGTGTGCAGTCGCTCGTGGAGGCGATCCGAAACCTCCGAGGCGAACGCAAGGTGCTCGATCGGCGCCGCATCAACCTGCATGTCACGCCGGCGATCGCGGCGCTCATCGCACAGGCGGGCGGTACGGTCGAAACGCTCGCGGGAATCGGCAGCGTGGAACCTTCGGCGCAGACACGACCCGCCGATGCGGTGGCATTCCCCTTTGAAGGGGAGGAACTGCTGCTTTCGTCGCTCGTGGACAGCGTGGATGTCGGCAGCGAACGAACGCGGCTCGAGCAGGTGGTGCGCGACCGACAGCGCGCGATCGCAGGGTTTGAGGGGAAGCTTTCCAACGCCGGTTACCTCGCGAAGGCCAAGCCAGAGGTTGTCGATCAGACGCGGCGCATGCTTGCGGAGGCGCAGGCAGACCTGCTCGCGGCGCAGCGTGCGCTCGATGCAGTGATGACGAGAGCCTGACGAG
>VGXN01000008.1 GCA_016873335.1 Phycisphaerae bacterium
ATATCGGTTACTGGGTTTCACCTTGGGGACGAGGTAAGGGAGCGACTAAAGAAGCACTTCGGCTCGTGGAGAACTATGCAAAGAATGATCCAAATATAAAAGCACTTTCGGCATGTATCTCTGACCTGAATGCTGTATCTCGGAAAATTGTTGAGTCTGTAGGATTCAAATGGGTAGAAGTTGCGGATCGCACTTGCCCAGCAGGTACATGTCAAACAAGTTCCTCAATCTTTCTAAAAGTTATCTAACTTCTTTTTTTGATGCAAACTTTCAAAGACTGACTGAATAGGGTATATTGGGCATTGGTTCCAAACTGAATAGCGCATATCTTTTTAGAAAACAAACAAAAGGGACAAAGCCCTCAGCGCCCACCAGAGTCAAGTAAGGAGTAAGCCGTGAGCGATGCAGCTCGTTGGATGATTGCGTTAGCCTTCATATCTCTCCCTACTATTGCTCTTGGTGGCTACTTCTTATTATCGATACTGAAACGGCAAGTTGGCACAGAGAATTTCACCACTGAGCAAAGAGATTACTTTCGTGCAGGCCATGCCCACGCTGGCGTCCTAGTACTACTTGCAATATTGGGCCAGATTGTTCTGGATGATTCGAGATTTAGCGCAGCAGCGACATGGAGTATTCGTTTTGGGTTATTCCTAGCGCCTTTATTTATCTCGGCCGGATTTTTTGGTGGGGCTCCACGGAGTTCGGGGGCAAGAGCAACAGCGTTAGTAAGATTAGTGCCAATAGGCGCAATACTCCTATCAGTTAGCACCATAGGAGTTGGCCTTAGTCTTCTAATATCTATCTAGAGAAAGTCGGTTAGACTTCGAGCTCTTCAAAACAGAGAGTGCAAGCATGCGTGCAATAACTCAGAGCAAGTACGGCTTAGACTCCCTTGTCTTATCAGATATCCCGACTCCGAAGCTTGATTCAAAACAAATTTTGGTAAAGGTAGAGGCCGCCAGTGTGTATGCGGCAGTCCTGCATCTTGTAACGGCAGATGTCTCACTTGTTAGATTGTTTGCAGGTTTTCGTAGACCACGCATGCGTCCTGGGCAATCATTCGCCGGGACAGTAGTTGAGGTTGGTCGCGAAGTGAAGGATCTAAGAGTTGGAGATCGGGTCTGTGGAACTGCACCCGGTGCGTTTGCAGATCTAGTGGTGGCCCGTGCAAAGCGTGTCGCTGTATTACCCGATGGGGTTGATTTTGATGAAGCATCAACAATTCCAGTGTCAGCCCGCACAGCACTTCAAGCAGTTCGAAAACATGGAGGAGTTAGCGCCGGACAAAAAGTTTTGATCATAGGTGCCTCTGGCTGCGTCGGCTCCTTTGCAGTGCAGATAGCGGTGGCACTTGGAGCAGAGGTGACCGGTGTGTGTCGAGGAGCTAAGAAGAGTTATGTTAGATCTTTGGGAGCTCGCCAGGTAGTTGATTATCAATCGCAATCCATAAAAGGTAAGTTTGATTGCATTATCGATACCTCAAGTTCATTGTCCTTAAGGGCATTGAGAAGGTTATTGGTGCCGAGCGGCAGATTAGTAATTGTTGGGGCGGCAGCTAATGCTGGCTCCAGTAATTTGGGGCGCAACCTGGCAGCAGCCTTGCTATCAGTTTTTGTGAAAGAGTCCTTAAAATCTTTTCTCCAGTCTGACAATAACGATGACCTGCCTGTCCTACTTGAAGATTTGGCGAAGAAAAGGATTACTCCAGTGATAGGAAAAGTCTTCACTTTAGAGCAGAGCGCCCAGGCCGTTGAGTTTTTTGCATCTGGCAGAGCTCAGGGTCATGTAGTAGTCTGCCCAACTTCCTAGCAGAGTCGTTTGCTGATTGATGACCGAAGGCTTTGAATTCTGGAACCGACCAGGTAGGTTAACCAATTATGACCCGACAATCTAAGAGCCGGGGAAGTACCCGGAAAAAGCGGGGGGAAACCCTCAGCGCCCACGCAGCCTCTTCTTTTCAATAAGGATTGGTCTTCCTCTCCCTTCAAATCCTTCGCTAATGTTTCGGCATGGCCTATGACGTCGATCGCATCCGCAAAGACTTTCCATCACTTGAAACCGGAATTGCCTACTTTGATGGACCAGGTGGATCGCAAGTTCCCAGAGTTGTGGGCGAAGCCTTAGCGCGGGCGATAACTCAGCCATCCTCAAATCGCGGCGTTGTGACGGAGTCCGAGATCAACGCTGATAACTACGTCAGTGGCTATAGAAGCGCTGTCGCTGATCTTCTCAACTGCGACCCCGGTGGAGTGGTCTATGGCAGGAGTTGGACTCAACTCACCTATGACTTCTCACGGACCATCTCCAAGAGCTGGAGCAAAGGCGATGAAATCATCGTCTCACAGCTCGATCATGATTCGAATATAAGGCCCTGGATTCAAGCGGCTGAATCAAAAGGCGTGGAGGTTAGGTGGGGGAAGGTAAATGTCGAAACAGCGGAGTTGGATACCAGCGCCGTTACCGATCTTCTCTCGCCACGAACCAAACTCGTTGCGGTGACGGGAGCATCAAACACTCTTGGAACCAAACCGGATATAGAGGCAATCGGTAGGGCGGTTAAGGCGAACGGGTCTCTCTTTGTCGTTGATGGGGTCCATCTCACGCCACATGCGGTAATTGATTTCAGGGCTATGACAGCAGATCTCTACGGCTTCTCACCATACAAACTCCTTGGACCACATTGCGCCACCATGGTTGCAGACCCTTCTCTTCTCGAGACTCTCTATAACGACAAGCTTTTGCCATCAACGATGATGGTGCCAGAGAGATTCGAGTTTGGCACTTTGCCCTATGAGTTGATGGCTGGAGTTACTGCTGCTATTGATTATGTGGCTGGACTCGATGATGAAGCAAAGGGATCGCGTCGTGAACAATTGATTCACTCCCTAACTTCTCTCGAAGAGTATGAACGATCTCTTTATGCTCATATGAAGTCAGCGCTGGAAGCACTCCCTGGGATAACCATCTATTCACGAGCCAAGAGTCACACCCCAACTGCCTATTTCAACTTTAAGGGCGTTCAACCGAGTGAAGTACATCAGTTCATGGCCACGAAGAAGGTCAATGTTCCTAGCCATAACTTCTATGCGCTCGAAGTTTCAAGGGCACTCGGACTTGGCGATACTGGAGCCATCCGCGCAGGCCTTGCGCCATACTCGACGAAAGAGGATGTAGTTCGCTTGATCAGTGGACTCGAGGAGTTCCTAGCAAAGCGATAAGGGGCCTAGTACCTAGTCCAGTTTGTAATTCTGTCCTGTCTGCTTTCCAAGAATTGATTTGAGATAGGCATCGGCAGCTGACTTAGCAGTATCTTGGTCATAGCCGGGAAACGAGGCGTGATAGTTGGTTGCTTCAACCAAATATTCAGGGAAGCGAGAAGGAATCTCCATCAGCACTTTTCTCACCTCAACCCATCACTGTTCCGCTTGATTCAGCATTCAGTTCTCGTTTACGAGAGAAAGTCCCGAGATTAATTGAGTGCTCGGTCTTGATGCACTTGTAGATGACTGGATTGTTATCGTGGTCGATGCCACTCTCTACCTGCTCGATCAACTCAGCCATGATGAAGCCAACCCCAGGTGCATTCTTAAATTGATTGCCACTAGTGCCGATTGCAACGTAGAAACCTGGCACATCAGTCCTGTCGTATATCGGTGTCCAATCAGAGGAGACGTCATAGACCCCGACGACACCGGTGGGAGACGAGGGAATCTGTGCCGCGGGAAATCGCCGTGCGAATCGATATGTCTGTGACTCAAAGACCTCGACGGTGCGGGTCATGTTGACCTCATCTACTTTATCTGGCTCAACCCAGTACATCGGATCGCATTCTGGTTCTGTGCCACCCACCAGAGTGATTCCACCCGGTGCTGAGCGGAGATAAGTGCCCAGATCGAGATCGCCGATGATGGGGCCAGGGAGAAGATCTTTAGGTGTTGAGATCTGGTGCACCTCTTGGCGCATCGGCTTCAACTCGACGGTGAAATCACTTCCTGCCCCAGCCATGCGATTGATAAGGGTTGACCATGGTCCTGCGACGTTGACGATGACATCTGCATCAATGACTCGAGTCGGTGATGAAGTGAGCCTCTTGGTCTCTGGGTCGAATTCTTGGATTTCAACTCCAGTCACTCGACCGCCACCATCCTTCTTGATATCAATCACTGCGGTACGAAAGAGGGATTCGCACCCTTCGCGCTTTGCGGCGAAAGCTAAGTTCTCGCTGGCAAGTAGTGGATCAGTGACATAACCACCATGTCTACTGAAGATGCCACCAAGTTGCTCAGTCGCCTCCTCCCAGAATGCATCGGACTTCACTGGTTTGTTTGGCCAGTACTTTCCGACATCAATTCCTGGAACGCGCTCTGCAAGGGTCTTTGAATCCCATATCTCATAGGGGATTCCTGCCTGATCAAAGAGTTTCATGGTGCGATCGTGAGGCAAGACTGGAACATCGAGCATCACATAACCCCGATCCTCCATCAAGGCATAGTGTGGCCGTGAATCGGGGCTTGGATTCTTGCTGTAATGCTTGGTGCCATCGATCAAGTCTTTCCAATCGATCCAATGGAAGTATGACTCCCAAGAGAGCATCACGGCATCAATAGTGGAGTAGTTGAATCGAACCACAGCGCTCGATGCACTTGTTGATCCAAGTCCTGGGCCCTGGTTTCTATCGATCACAGTAACGTGATGGCCACGTCGAGTAAGTTGGAGGGCGATGGATGATCCGAGGACTCCAGAGCCAATGACGACTGCTCGCATTCGCCGAATGCTATTGCTCACTTACTCAAAGTCAATCGGCTTTTCGGGGATATGAGTTACATAGTGAGATGAAGTCAATGGCGTACCCTTCGAGAGTGCGAAAACTTGGGGTCAGAAGTGAATAAGACCCAAGCGCAAGGAATCGCCTTTGCCTTCTTCGCCGTAGCCCTCTTCTCGCTCTCACTACCGATGACGCGGTGGGCCCTCGAGGGATTCACGCCACTCTTCACCGCGACGGGTAGGGCAGTTATTGCGGCGCTCCTTGCCATCATTTTTCTCAAGATTGTGCGAGAGCGCATCACGCCACCTGGCCACACCAGGGAATTCATCTACACCATGTTGGGCGCAGTATTCGGATGGCCCATTTTGATTGCGCTTGCCTTACTACGAACTGAAACTGCACCAGTGGCTGTCATCGCCTCAATCATGCCATTGACGACTGCGATCTTTGCAGTGCTTCGCGGACACGAAAATGTCTCAAATCAATTCTGGATTGCTTCACTGATAGGGACTGCGATCTTGTCCTATTTCACCGCATCGCGTGCTTCCTTTGATGGCGAAGATTTGATCGCTGATCTCCTTACCGTCGGCGCAGTCCTTGCCTCATCTTTTTGTTATGTGCAAGGCGCAGAGTTGACCCGTATCTATCCGGGGTGGAAGGTCATCTCTTGGGTTGTGATCATGGCGCTACCCATTACGATGCCCGTGACTATCTGGCTCTGGTTCCAAGTAGAAGATCACGGAGCAATCACTTCGCACGCCACCATCGGAATGCTTGTCCTTGGTATCTCTTCTATGTACCTCGGATTCATGCCGTGGTATCGAGGATTGAAAGATGCGGGTACCGCTCGCGGCTCGCAGGTTCAGCAACTGCAAGTATTTATGACTTTGGGTTGGTCAGTCCTGATTCTCGGTGAAAGCGTCCCACCATCAACTCTGGCCTGCTCTACAGGGATCGTTATTGCAGTGACTTGGGCAATTCTTTCTCGACAAGGACGAAGCAAGGCCGCGAAGAATCAGCGCCCTTGCTAGGCGCTCTTATTGAGGCGCTTAATGAAGTTCTGGTGGCGGTAAACGATAAGCCAGTGGTGATTTCGAGAGATGAATCGGATTTGCAACTGACTTCGAATTGGCGATTTCGACAGTTGGGTTGAGACCAAGCCGCTCGGCGAGTGCAAAGGCTTCATCGATTCGATTGATCGGTCCAACAGGGATCTTTGATGCGGTGAGGAGCGCTATCCAATGCTCTGATGGCTTTGAGGCGAAGATCTCATTGAGGCGAGCAGTGAGTATCTTGCGATTCTCCACGCGCATCTGATTGGTCGCGAATCGATCATCTCTTTCGAGGCCAATCGCCTCTAGCAGGGCTTGGAACTGATGATCATTTCCCACCGCTATGATGAAGTCTCGGTCTGCGCTATGAAAAACTCCGTAGGGAACGATAGATGGGTGATCATTTCCCAGCGCCTCTGCAACAACGCCAGCGGCGACAAATGTACCGCTTTGATTGACCATTGCCGAAAGGGCCGAGCTGAAGAGGTTGATCTTCACTTCCTGGCCCACTCCAGATTGCTCCCTTGCGTGGAGGGCGGCCAAGATTCCTGTCGTCGCGTGGAGTCCGGCGATGACATCTATAAGGGCTACACCTACCTTGGTTCCGCCTTTCGATGGTTCTCCAGTAATGCTCATCAGTCCGCTCATCCCTTGGATCAGCATGTCATAACCAGGCAGTGATTGCGCCGCTTCACTGTCGCCGAAACCCGTAATGGAGCAATAGATGAGAGATGGCTTTTCCTTCGAGAGGGACTCGAAATCAAGTCCAAAGCGCTTCATACCGCCTGGACCAAAGTTCTCAACCACGATCTCACTTGCAAGGATCAGTTCGCGCGCTTTCAACATGTCCGCTTCATCACCTAGTTCTAACGAGACGCTGGTCTTATTGCGATTGACTGATTGAAAATAGGTAGCGCGTCCCTTCTGATCGAAAGGCGGTCCCCAACTCCGCGTCTGATCACCACTTCCTGGCCGTTCGACCTTCGTTACCTCGGCACCAAGATCGGCAAGAAGCATCGTGGCATAGGGGCCAGCAAGGACGCGACTGAAATCGGCGATCTTGATTCCATGAAGAGCCGGAGTTGTCATCTCTTCACCAACCATTGCTCGATGACTTCTAGGAAGAGATCAACATCCTTCTCCGTGATCACCATCGGGGGTTTGATCTTCAAGACGTTATTGGCTGGTCCATCGCAGGAGAGCATCACACCTTGCATGAGGGCAAACTCCATCAGGTCAGCAACCTCAGCGGTCGCAGGGTGATCGAGGTCCTTAATCAATTCGACACCGATGAAAAGGCCATGTCCCCTCACATCACCAATGATGGGGTGATCTTGAGCGAGCCGTCGAACTCCATCTTGCAAGTATTGACCGACACGAAGGGCGCTTCGCTGGAGCCCTTCATCTTCGACGACATCAAAGACTGCTTGACCAATCGCTGCGCTGACAGGATTTCCACCGAAGGTATTGAAGTACTCCATACCGTTGTTAAATGAGGCGGCGATCTCGGGAGTAGTCGCGACTGCAGCTAACGGGTGGCCATTACCGAGTGGCTTTCCCATCGTGACGATATCGGGCAGAACGCCATGGAGTTGAAATCCCCAGAATTGCTCGCCAACTCGTCCCAGGCCGATCTGCACCTCATCGCTGACGCAGACTCCACCAGAATCTCTAATCGCCTTAAATGCAGATCTCAGATAGCCATCGGGGAGGACTATCTGACCTGCGGTGCTTACTATCGATTCGGCAAAGAAGGCACCGACTCCACCGGCAAATGAGTCAATCACCTCACTTAGCTGGGCGAGATAACGAGAGGTAGCGCCTTCGCCACGATAGAGACCGCGGAGAGTATCTGGAAGTTCAGCGAGGCCACAATGAGAAGGCTTGCCAAGCCCACCTTTCCCGAGGAACTTGTAGGGACTTATCTCTATCACGCACTCGGTATGACCGTGATAGCCATGCCTTAAGGCGATCGCAGAGTTTCGTTTGGTGTGGGCACGTGCAAGTCGAATGGCGAGATCGTTCGCCTCACTTCCACTGTTGACGAAGAAGATCACGCTCAGTGGATCTGGAAGCGTGGCAATGAGCGAGCGGGCATATTCTGTGATGCCCTGATGAAGGAATCGAGTATTGGTATTTAAGGTGCGCATCTGGCGCACCCCAGCTTCGACCACGCGTGGATGGCAATGGCCGACATGTGCGACGTTGTTGACCATATCGAGGAATGCGCGCCCACTCTCGTCATAGAGGTATGCACCTTCGCCGCGAACGATATGGAGGGGCTTTGAGAAGTTGAGCGAGAGATTTTGCGAGATAGTTGAGCCACGATCTCGTTTGATCGATTCTCCAGTGATTCGACTATGAGCATCTGTACCTTCTGCGATGCGAAGAATCAAATTGGGATTTGGGGAGATGCTCCGCCAGAGCGAGACTTCATCTCGCGGTGCGACGCCGTAGATATCGATTCCCATTCCACAGAGATCTGTGATGAGTTGAAAGTGAAGGTGAGGTGGCCACCCAACATTCTCACTTTCATCGCCCATCCACCCGATCAACTCACCAGCCTGGATCTTCTTTCCGACCTGCCAGAGCGTTAGAGATTCCTTGGCGAGATGACCATAGAGAGTAAAGAAGGAATGGCCCTTATCCGTCTCATGACGAAGAATCACGACAGGTCCGTAGTCAAGGTAGGCATCGTTGTCATTGAAAATTTCAATAGTTCCCGCCAGTGGCGCATGTACCCGTGCACCGGCGCTCTGCCAGAGATCGACGCCGAGGTGGTATGTGCGAGCACTTGGGGCGTCGGCATCGAAAGAATCTGATGTGTAGACCGCTCGATTCTCACAATATCTTCCGATTCCAACATCTGCGCTGTTCTTATGTAGGAAATCTGCGACCTCTTCAGTGGTGAGGGGGAGCTTTGGCGCATCAACCGACCAATCGATCCAGACTTTCTTGGCTGAGTGGAGTGGGATACCAAGGACATCTTTGGGATTCACTCGATTTAGAAGATAGGAGCGGATCTCCTTCGAGAGTGGATCTGCTTCCAGGCCGATGGCATTTCGGAACCGATAGAACCAGAGGTTGCGCTCGCTATCGGGTAAACGGGAGAGCGCTTTCGGCGCAAGACCTTGGCTGATATTGAGATAGTGATTTCTTGGATTCTCCGAACTCTGTAGGGCGGCATTTGCGATGCTCGTTGCGATTCTCACTCGCATTAGGTCGTAGAGAAGTGCAACCTCGTCACTGGCAAGTGGTGAAAGCGAGTGATAACCACGGAGTAGATCACAGATATTTATTGCAGGATTCTCTGAGTGCATGGCTAGATAAGCCGATGCGACAGCCACTCCCACGATTCGTGGCGCATAGATAAGGTCGCCAAAATCGATAAGCCCGAGGGAGTTCTTACCAAGGACTATATTCCATTCGTTGGCATCGTTATGGATCAGTTGAGGAGGCAAAGTCGCCAAGGTGTCTAGGGATTGTGCGGCTTCCCTCGAGATAAGATTCTCTACCAGTTTTCGGATCCTTGTATCTTCAATCTTCTCGCTCCACCCGAGAAGTGATTGAGCTTGATTCATATTCCAGATGAAGGAACGTGAAGTTAGCGAGATCTCATCGCCGTCCATCGGCAAGGTCGCCAGTGATTTATCAACAAGCGCAATCATCCGCCCAAGATTGAGATGGTCATTACTTGAATGAGATCCAATCTCGCCCCACATCGGACCTTCAATCCAAGTGAGAAGACGAAGCAATTTTCCATCAGTTGCAACGAGAGTGGATCCACTCTCGTTCGCAAGCGCGCGAGGAACTATCGAATCTTTTAGATCCCTTAATGCATTGAGGTGCTCGAGCACACGATCTTCCAGATGAAGAAGCGCCCGTTTCTCCTCGGAATCCTGATAAACCTTGAAGATGTGGACTTTCTCGCCATCGACTCTGAAGTTGAGATCGCGCTCACCAATAAGCGCGGTGATTTTGCCTTCACAATTCCAATGGTCTTTGAGAAGGGATGATGCCGTATCAATGCTCAAAGCCATAGCCATCACCTCCCCATCTTCTTAAGAAGGAGTTCAACGAGGGCAGCATCTTGAATACCTAGCCCTACGCTAAAGAAATAACTTCTCCCTAAGATAGTAGGGGTAGGTCCGTGGAAGAGTGAACCGATTCCTCGAGGTTCGGTCCAGCTGCGCGTCGCCTGGGCAAGGGCCCCCCGGACCGATCCACATTGTTCGATTGAGATGGCTGGGTCATCAACGAAAAGATGGTCAGCCTTTGATAGCAACTCGGGTGAGATTTCTGAGCGGTTTGGTGCAAATGATCCAATCGATACCACTAGGGAGTTTTCAGCAAGGGGGTTGCTAAGAACTGGGGCCATGGAGTTAGTACAGAGGAAGGCTAGGTCAAAACCGTCGAGCGATGAGATGTCAGAGGTAATCGAGGTAAAGGGAGAGTCGCCTGCACATGAACTATTTGCCTGGCGTGAGATTCCGATGAGTTCTAGCGGTTGGAAGATTTCTCGTGCGGCCGTTGCGTGGGCTAATCCTTGGTGTCCTATTCCAACTATTGCGATTCTCTTGGCATGGGCAGTCACGGTGTTGGCTACAGCCATGCTGGTAGCTACGGTTCGAAGTCTCGTAACTGTCTCACCATCAAAGAAGTGAGTGGGAGATCCGGTCTCAGCATCGAGAACTGCGACGGTAGTTTGGACTGCTGGTAATCCTCTCTGAGCATTCGAAGGCACGACCGTTCCGAACTTGACGATAGTTGGGCCTCCGCTACTTGCCCGTGCGATGTAGGAGAACTGTGCATTCTCACCTTGGGTGAGAACTGCGCGAGGCCCAAGGACTGTCTCCGCCCGTGCGTGTCTGGCGAAAACTTCTCTTTGAGTTGCAATCACTTCCTCGAGAGTGCAGAGAGCTTCTATCTCTGATTGGGAGAGGAAGGTAGCCATGTCGAAAATCCTATGGCACGAGAAGTCACTTAGTCATTGCTCGTCGTCCTAGTTCACTTCAGGGTAATAGGATGGAGAGGTGGCGAGCGAGGATGGCGTTCGACTGGAGATCATTGACTCGGCCGAAAACTTAAGCGACGCCGATTTCCAGGCGCTTGTAAGACTCCTCCGCGACTCGATTAATGGCGGATTCTCAATCGGCTTTCTTCAATCAAATAGCGATGCCGATCTCCTTGAGTTTTGGCGAAGTGAGAGTTCTAATCTCACCGGTGGCAGTTTCTTGGTTGTAGCTCGAGTCGATGGAGTGGTTGCAGGGTGCACGATCATCACCAGGGAGTCGAGATCTAATGCAAGACATCGAGCAGAATTTCGAAAGCTCATGGTTCACTCGGCATATCAGAGACGAGGAATAGCTTCAGCCTTGCAATCCAAAGCTTGTGATGAGGCAAAGCGCAGGGGAGTGACTCTTCTGACCTTGGACTCGGCGACAGGATTTCTCACCGATGTCGTTTATGAAGCTTGGGGATGGAATCGAGTGGGATCGATTCCCGATTATGCGACTAACCCTGATGGAACTCTGGTCGCAACCACATATTTCTATAAGCGACTGTGAACCCTATTGAGTCAATCCAGATCGCTTTAGATAGGCTCGGCTCATGACAAGTAGATTTATGTTCATCTGGGCAATATTCGTCGCTGGTTTCATGGTGATCAACTACCGCAACAAGATTCGCCAAGATAAGAAACTTGGCGCCATGGACTGGACTCCCTACAAGATGAAGTTAAGTCAATCGTGGTGGAGTGGATTCCTCTGGGCGGCAGTGGCGCTGACGATTTTCTTCTTCCTCGGTGAAGCAGGGCTCACGCGCTAGTTCGCCTGACTCTCTCTCCAGCGCGGTGATGTAGTCCGAGGCGGCAAGAGCCGATCACGCAAGAGCAATAGGCGCGGAACTTTGATATTGAGAGATTCGCCAAGATCATTGGATAGTGAATCTAGGTTCGTGTCTTTGAAGGAAACTCCAAAACTTTCCGCAAGCAATCTCCAATTGGGATTGACAAGATCTACCCCCCGCTCGGGAGCGTTCATCACCTTCTGGTCGTAGCGCAACATGCCATAGCCGCCATCGTCATGAAGCAGGATGGTCACCGGAAGTGATTCCTGAACCAGCGTTGCAAGTTCGGAGAGTGCGAAAGCGATTCCCCCATCGCCTGCGACCACGAGCGTTGCTGTGCCATCAATTGCCGCGCCGATGCTTGATGGCAATGCGAATCCAAGAGTGCCCCAACCGACCGGATAAGCCATCCGCCGTGCTCGCTTTCCACGAGCGTATCCGCCAGACCAATACCCTGCGATACACATGTCCAAGACGATTCGCCCCTCATCTGGCCAACTTCGATCAATGGCATCAACGAGAGCCATTCCAGCAATTCCCTCAGGAGTCGAGGCGATTCTCGCTCGAGCCTTCTTGTTTATCGAGGCGACATCGACCCACTCATCTTTCTCTTCCAAGGAAAAGAGCGTTTCAAGGAGCACGGACTTCAGGTTGGCCTTGATAGCGATATCTATCTTGGTATTTCGCTGGATTAGTTCAGGAGCTGCATCGATAACTGCAACCTTTGGCGGGAGTTTGATGCTCCAGTTCTTGGTATTCATCCCATCAAACTGACTTCCCATGATGAGTAAGAGCTCTGCGCTAGCAAGGAGTTCGCCAGTTTCAGGTTCATGTACTGGAATCTCGAGTGAGAAGCGACTTGAAGCGCCTATGCCTCGACCGGCAAATGTCGTGATGATCGGTGCTTTGAAAAGTTCAGAGAGTCTTGCAATCTCTAGATCCACTCCAGTGGCGCCACCACCCACCCAAAAGATGACTCGCTCAGAGGTTCTAATGAGCTCTGATAGATCATCAAACTTGATGTGAGGATCGGAAGATACAGTAGGCGTATCCAGTTTTCCTTCAAAATGCGCAGAGAGAATATCTGCGGGAATACCGAGATATCCAGCACCGGTTGGAGCCTTCATGATCTCAGCTATCAATTCTTCTAGAAATCCAATCGCCTCTGATGCAGTCGTTGCACTCTTGGCCAAAGGAAAACCTGACACGGTCACTTTTGCGAGGGGAGCAAAGAGAGATGCTTGGTCGCCCATTTCATGGAGATATCCGCGATAGATGCCCTTGGTCCGAAAACCAATCGGTGCTTCAGATGAGATCACCAGTAGTGGTGATCGCGAAATGGCTGCTTCGCCGAATGCACCGAGGGTGTTAGCCGCACCAGGTCCAGTTGTGGTGAGTGCGACACCAATTCCGCCAGTTGTTCGCGCGAGTCCATCAGCAGCGTAGACAGCGCTCTGTTCATGTCGGACATTGATGATTCGGGGAGCGCCCTCTACATCTGATTTCCAGAAGGCGAGATTATGAACTCCAGGAATTCCGAAGGCAAAGCGGACTCCGTGAGATGCCAGGATTCGAAGGATTGCATCAGCAACGGTTTGCGTATGTGTCACGGCTCAACAATAACTCATGGAATTTCATCTCTCTTTGGTGTTAGATAACGAGATGACATTCACTTCCTTTAGTCCATCCAACCGCAGCGATAAAGTCGGTGAAGCCCCAGAAGCCAAGAGCGCAGATATCGTCGAGGCGCTTCGGAGAGCAAAAATCGCCCAAGCAAGTTGGGCGAAGGTGCCGGCTCCAGTACGAGGCCGCGTCATTGCAAATGTTGGACGGTTAGTTGAGAAGAACAAGGAAGCGCTATCGAAACTTGTCACTCGAGAGATGGGAAAGGTCTACCTGGAAGCACTTGGTGAGGTTCAAGAGGTCATCGACACCTGTGATTTCTTCCTTGGCGAAGGGCGAAGGCTCTATGGCCAGACAGTGCCGAGTGAGATGCCAAAAAAGAATCTCTTTACCTTTAGAAATCCAGTAGGAAGCGTCTTTGTCATTACCGCAGGAAATTTCCCTGCCGCTGTTCCCTCGTGGTACATCGTCCCGGCCCTTCTTGCCGGCAACTCGGTCGTCTGGAAGCCATCCGAATTCACGCCAGTTGTCGCTAAAGCTTTGACTTCACTCTTTCATGCTGGCGGGATCCCTCAGGACTTACTCATCACCTTAGTAGCAGAGGGAGGCGAGACCTTCTCTGCTCTCGAAGAGGGATTGCAGCAAGGATTGATCAATAAAGTGGGATTTACAGGATCAACAGAGGTCGGACGACGCATCGGAGCGAAGACGGGCGAGTATGTCCAGAGCGCTTGTCTTGAACTGGGCGGGAAGAATCCGATGGTGGTGATGCCCGATGCAAATCTCGACCTCGCTCTGGAAGGTGCGCTCTTCGCCGGTTTTGGCACGGCAGGACAGCGTTGCACCTCTCTCGGAACGCTATGGCTTCATGAATCTATTCACGATCAATTCTTGGCTCGATATTCGAAGTTGGTTGAGGGGGCGAAAATTGGGGATCCGTTCCAGGATGTGCTCTATGGTCCGATGATCAGCGAGAAGTACCTAGAGAATCACCTCAAGCATCTAGCCATGATCAAGGCACATCACAAAATCTCAGGTTCATCGGGAATTGGAAGGATCACTGCCGAGAATCCTCGCGCAGGATTTGTAGGGGATGCTTCACAGGGTATCTACGCCCATCCAACTATCATTTCTGGGATAAACAGTGATGATGAGCTCTATTACACCGAAACATTTGGTCCCCTTGTCACCGTTGGTTCATTCAAAGATCTCGATCAAGCGATCGAGCTTTCCAATGGACATGGCTACGGACTCTCGTCGGCGATCTACAGCACAAATCCCGATAGCGTCTGGCGCTTTAGAGAGGGAATCTCTGCCGGAATGGTCTCAATCAATAACTCGACCTCGGGCGCAGAGGCGCATCTTCCCTTTGGTGGAAATGGCAAGAGCGGAAATGGATCGCGGCAGAGCGGAATCTGGGTCCTCGATCAGTTCACACGATGGCAGTCGATGAACTGGGATTGGTCGAATAAGTTACAGAAGGCACAGATGGATGTGATCGAAATCGATCACAATCCTGATTTCACGCTCTGATATGCAACTGCCGGAACGAGTCGATGTCGTCGTCGTCGGCGGGGGAGTGATGGGCGCCTCCACCGCCTTTCATCTCGCTGAGGCGGGGGTGTCGGTCGCGCTCTTTGAAGCAGAAGAATTAGCGAGTGGTTCAACGTCGAAGGCAGCAGGTGGTGTTCGAGCCAATTTCTCCGATGAATTGAATATCGCTTTAGGTGCACGCTCACTCGACCTCTTCTCAAAGTTCTTGGAGCGCCCTGGCTATGAAATTGATCTGCGTCGCCCCGGCTATCTCTTCGCCCTCACCAAGAGCGAGGATGTATCGCGCTTTGAACAATCAACAGAGTTGCAGAAGAGTCTTGGAGTCGAATCTCGAATGCTCAGCGCCAAAGAGGCGTCCAAGATCTCACCCCTCCTGAGTGAAGAGGGAGTTCTTGCTTGTTCATTCACACCTAACGATGGTCACTGCACTCCTGAAGCGGTTGTTCTGGGTTATGCGGCAGGTGCACGCAAACATGGTGCAACAGTGAAGACTGGAGTTCGTGTCACTGGAATCGAGCTCAAAGGCGGTGAAATCGAGGCGGTCACGACAAGTGCGGGGAGAATCAAGACAGGCGCTGTGATCAACTGTGCTGGAGCTTGGTCGCCTGAGGTTGCGGCAATGGTCGGACTTGAACTCCCGGTCACTGCCTATCGACGAGAACTTGCGATCACAGAACCGCTAGGCAGAGAGTTTGATGACTTGCCAGAAGAATTCCCGATGACGATTGATTACTCGACCTCGCTGTACTGGCACCGCGAAGGCAAGGGAATCTTGATGGGATTTTCGGATTCGAGTAATCCTCCTGGATTCGAGTTGAAGCGAGACCCCCGATTCGCAGAAAAGTTAGGCGCACTTGCAGAGAAGAGGGCGCCAAGGCTCCTTGATCTTGGGATACAGAGTGGATGGAGCGGGCTCTATGAAGTGACGCCCGATCACAACGCGATCCTTGGTGAATACAAGTCGGTGAGCAGGTTCTTCTACGCGACAGGATTTAGTGGCCATGGCTTCTTGCAAGGTCCAGCCATCGGGGAGATCTTGCGTGACCTATATCTCGAAAAGGAACCGTTCATCGACATTACTGCGCTATCTGCAGAGAGATTCTCTCGACCAGATTCACTGAGACCAGAATTGAATATCGTCTAAGATGACCAGATGAGCAAAGAGAAACCCGCTCGAAATCTCACCGAGGTCCTAGCGCTTGATGCGCGTCTTAATGAAGAACAGCGCGCTCTCAAGAAGATGCTTCGAGAATTCTCAGACCGTGAACTACGACCGAAGATCGGTGAGTGGTTTGAGTGCGAGGAGATACCGGCTCGAGAAATCGCTCGTGAAGTCGGATCACTTGGAATCCTTGGGATGCATTTGGATGGCTATGGGTGTGCAGGTTCTGATGCGCTCTCCTATGGGCTCGCATGTCTTGAGCTAGAAGCGGTCGATTCTGGCCTTCGTTCCCTTATCTCAGTGCAAGGTTCGCTCTCCATGTTTGCGATCCATGAGTACGGAAGTGATGCCCAGAAGGAGCGATGGCTTCCGGGGATGGCAAAGGGAGAGTTGATTGGATGCTTTGGCCTGACTGAGGCCGACTTCGGGTCTAACCCATCTGGGATGAGAACATTCGCAAAGCGCGATGGAAATGATTGGGTGATCAACGGTTCCAAGATGTGGATCACAAACGGCAATATCGCAGATGTAGCAATTGTCTGGGCAAATACCGATGAAGGAATCCGTGGTTTTGCCATTCCCACGGATACGAAAGGTTTCAAGGCCAACCTCATCAAACACAAGCTCTCACTTCGCGCCTCGATCACCTCAGAGTTGGTCTTTGAGGGTATGCGCATTCCAGACCAGTATCGCCTTCCGAAAGCGACGAGCCTTCGCGCACCGCTGATGTGTCTTGCAGAGGCGCGTTTTGGAATCATTTTCGGGGTCGTTGGCGCGGCGCGTGATTGCCTCGAGAGTTCGCTTGGCTATGGAAAGACTCGAATCCAATTCGATCGTCCGATATCTGCCTATCAGTTGACCCAAGCAAAGTACGCGGAGATGGCTTCGAAGGTCACCGCATCACTTCTTCTTGCCTATCACCTTGCAGATTTGAAAGATGCCGGAAAGATAGAGCCAGAACAGATCAGTATGGGTAAGTATCACAATGTACAAAGCGCGTTAGAAGTTGCTCGCTCTGCTCGTTCGATTCTAGGTGGCGCAGGAATCACCACCGAGTACCCGGTTTTTCGTCATATGAGCAATCTTGAGACGGTATTGACTTACGAGGGTACGCACGAGGTACATACCCTCGTCATAGGGCTGGCGCTAACGGGCGAGAACGCGATCAAGTGAGGCGCTATCCGAGGGATAGCTTTTGAGGGATCAGTGTCCGCCGAGATATGCCTTGGTGATCGCTTCGTCCTTCTTCAGATCAGAGGCTTTACCACTCATCTTCACTTCGCCTGACTCCATGACATAAGCCCGGTCTGCCACCTCGAGGGCGACCATAGCGTTCTGCTCGATAAGGAGGATCGTGGTTCCCTGCTCTCGGATCTTGACGATGGTATCGAAGATCGCCTCTACCAAAATGGGTGCAAGACCCATTGATGGCTCATCCAGGAGTAAAAGGGAAGGTGCTCCCATCAGCGCACGGCTGACAGCGAGCATCTGCTGCTCGCCACCGGACATAGTTCCAGCGCGTTGTTCGATTCGCTCGCGAAGATGCGGGAAGAGGTCGAGGACTCGCTCCATATCGGCAGCGACTCCAGCCTTGTCATTGCGAAGGAATGCGCCAAGCTCCAAGTTCTCTCGAGCGGACATTCGAGGGAAGATTCGGCGACCTTCAGGGGATTGGCAGATTCCTGCGCTGACGATCGTATGACCTGGCTTTCCATCGATGCGCTCGCCTTTGAAGGTGATCTCGCCCTTTCGCGGCTTGAGAAGACCTGAAATTGTGCGAAGCGTCGTCGACTTTCCAGCTCCGTTAGAACCGATGAGAGTGACGATTTCACCTTGATTGACGGTGAGTGAGACATCTTTGACCGCGACGATCTTTCCGTAAGCGACTTCGATGTTCTTGACTTCTAGCATCGCGGTCATGCTCGCCCCTCCTTAGCCCTACCGAGGTAGGCCTCGATGACTCGTGCATTGCTCTTTATCTGATCCGAAGTTCCCTCAGCGATCTTTTCGCCTTGATCCAAGACGGTGATTCGCTCAGAGACGCTCATGACAACTTTCATATCGTGTTCGATCAACATCACAGAGATGTCTTTCTCTGAAACGAGTCGCCTGACGAAATCAATGAAGACTCCTGTTTCCTGCGGATTCATACCCGCGGTCGGCTCGTCAAGGAGAAGGACCTTGGGGTCAAGTGCTAGTGCGCGTGCAACCTCGAGGCGTCGCTGATCCCCGTAGGAGAGATTTCGTGCAAACTCATAGGTCCACTTTCCGACTCCGACATAGTCAAGGAGGTACTGCGCTTTGTCTTCAGCTTCGCTCTCTTCGCGACGTTGTTTCGGAGTGCGAAGGATCGTGGAGGTGATACCTGACTTCAATTTGGAGTGCATCGCAACGAGGAGATTTTCTTGTGCAGTCATCAAACCGAAGAGTCTGATGTTTTGGAAAGTTCGAGCGATTCCAATTGATGCGATCTTATGAGGCGGAAGGTCTGTGATGTCTTTGCCTTCGTAGCTAATCGTTCCCACTGAAGGCTTATAGAGACCAGTGAGCACATTGAACAGCGTGGTCTTGCCAGCTCCGTTTGGTCCGATCAAGGATACGATCTTGCGTTTAGGAATATCAAAGTCGACGCTGTTGACGGCAAGGAGACCACCAAAGGCAACGCTGATGTTCTTTGCTTCCAGGACGTTACTCATCTTGCCTTCTTTCCTGAAGCCTCTCTCTCATCAATGTCGCCTTCATGGAGAACCAGTTTCAACCTTGACTCAGGGAGCAACCCTTCTCGACGGAAGAGCATCATCAGGATCAAGACGAGTCCGAAGAGTAGGAAGGTGAAGGATGCGAAATCTATCTCTGTGCCGAATCGCTCGTTATACAAGGCGCCAAAGGCAGAGAGTCCATTTCCATTGACCCAGGAGAGAACGAATGCACCAAGGATCACGCCCCAGACATTTCCCATTCCACCCAAGACAACCATCGCAAGGAGGAAGATCGATATGGCAAAGTTAAAACGCTCTGCGTAGACGCCATTGACGTGTGTTGCGAATGCAACGCCACCCAGTCCACCAGCGAATGCACCGACTGCGTAGGAGAGGAGTTTGGTGCGCATCAAAGGAACGCCCATCATGCTCGCCGCGAGTTCATCTTCGCGAATCGCAAGCCATGCTCGTCCAAGACGTCCGCGTCGTAGGCGAAGTGAGATGAAGACCATGACGGCAGCGAGGAAGAGAAAGATAAGTAGTTTCCATCCAAAGTCGAACGGACCAAGATCTTTGAATCCGACCGGGATTGGATCGACCTGAACGATTCCCTTAGTGCCGTTGGAGATATTGAAGCCAAAGAAGTTCTCACCGTTGAAGAAGATCTGAGGAATGATCTCGCCAAATCCCAGGGTCACAAGGGCGAGGTAATCGCTCTTAAGACGAAGCGTCGGTGCCCCGATCAAGGCACCGAAGAAGGCACAGACAAAGCCGCCAATAATCAAGACCAACCAGAAGTTGATATGGATACCAGGCGCTTCGGCCGGGACGGCCCCAAAGAAGTGAATTTTAAGGAAGTAGAAGAACTCCGACATGAACCACCCGGCGCAATATCCGCCGATCGCCCAGAAAGCAACATACCCAAGATCTAGGAGCCCTGCATATCCCACGACGATGTTGAGGCCAAGTGCCATGATCACATAAACAAGTGACTCATTGACGGCAGCAGGGGGCATCCATCGATTGATGGCGTCATAAATTCCAAGTGGCAATCCTTCCCAGTTGAGGAGAAATTGATAGACGAAGTAAAGAAAAGCACCGGCAATCGAATAGCCGATTATCCACTTTCGATTGGAGCGTGTGACGTTTTGGGGTTTTACCAGAGCTGTTGACATATCACACCTTCTCCGTCGTGACCTTGCCCAACAAGCCCGCTGGCTTGAAGACCAAGATGGTGATCAGGATGGCAAAGACAACGGTCTGTGACCATTGCTGACCGAAAGCGATGGGAAGTCCGTCATTGAGGCCTTGAACAAGTCCGATAAGAAGAGCGCCAACGACCGCGCCCCAGAGATTGCCGATTCCGCCTAAGACCGCAGAGGTAAAGGCGATAAGACCGAGTTGGAATCCCAGGTTGTAGTTCGTGGTGCCGATTGACTGCTGGTAGAGCAACCCTGCTGCACCAGCCATCGCGCCACCGATTGCGAAAGTGAAAGCGATGGTCTTGTTGACGTTGATACCCATTAGAGCTGCTGCTTGCTTGTCTTGAGCGGTCGCACGCATCGCTTTGCCACTCTTTGTATTTGTAACGATGAAGTTAAGTGCAAGAAGTAATGGGACTCCAACGAGCAATAGCAGAATTGTCGTCATGTTGATGCGAACTTCACCAATGTAGATGTCATTGTTGGGAATCACTGAGGGCCACTGGCGAGGAGTCGAACCATTCCACTTCAATCCAATGAAGTTTAGGAGGAAGGACATACCAACGGCAGTGATGAGTGGCGCCAACCGTGGCGCGTTTCGAAGCCTTCGGTATGCGAGTCGTTCGATAAGAACGTTGATCACCGCCCCAAAGGCCATCACCGCAAATAGCGCCGAAATGAAGGTGAGCCAACCTGCTGGGTTGGATTCATCTTGTTTGAACCAGACAGTGATGAAATATGAAGAGAAGATGGCGCTGAGCATGAAGAGATCGCCATGCGCAAAGTTGATCAGCTCGATGATGCCGTAGACCAGCGTGTAACCGAGGGCGATCAGAGCATAGAGAAGACCATTACGTAGGCCGAGGACTGCCACTTGGGCGACCTGTTGTGGGGATTTGAGAAGGTTGACCAGAATCCATGCTGCGAGGACGAGAGAGATGACGATTGCACCGGTTCGCTCGATACGTTGTCTACGGATTTGGCCGGGAGTGCCTTTGAACTTCTGCATCTCTGCGGACTTTGCCAAGACTAACTCCTAGACTCAAGAAGTTGTGAATCTGGGCGGCCGCTTAGGCGACCACCCAGATCCGTTACTGATGGGTGTTACTTGATAGTGATCTTCTTGACGAAGGTCTCTGTCTTGTCCTTGACGATGAGGATGGTGATGTCCTTTGAGAGGATGTCACCGTTGTCATCGAACTTCAGGCGGGTTCCAACTGTAGACTTCTTAGCTGGGATATCGACAGTCTTCATCTTGAGGAAGATGTCCTTGCGTGTTCCATTGGAACGTGCGATTGCATCAAGGATTACCTGTGTAGCAGCAGCACCGTAGACGGAGAAGGAGCTCGTTGGAGGTTCCTTGTACTCCTTTAGATATGCCTTCTGGAACTGCTCGGCTGCGCCACCCTTCGGGAACTGATCGATTGAAAGACCAGTGAAGGAGAGGTATGCACCAGCAGCTTCTGGCAGAGCCAAGAAGTCTGGGTAACCGGTGAAGCCATCTGGCATCATGAACTTGACCTTGGTGTTGTCGCCGAGGAACTTAACCTTGTCCTTGACGAGCTGTCCACCATTGAGGTCGAAGATACCGCCGACATAGACCATTTCTGGCTTGAGTGCGCCGATCTTGACGAAGAGTGCCTCGTAGTTAGGAGCTTTTTCGTCCCAACCTTCGCCGGCATCACCAGGTGAGAGCACGTTGATACCCAACTTCTTGGCGGCAGCAGTGAATGCACGTGCAACACCTTGGCCGTAGGTCTGGCGGTCATTGAGGACGTAGACAGACTTAACGCCGAGGCTGTTTGCGAACGCAGCAGCCGCGTTACCCTGATTGTCATCGGTGGTGACTACACGCCAGTAGTTACGGAATCCGGTTGGGTAGTACTTGCCTGGCTCGCCTGGATCCCAGTTCTTTGTGAGACCTGGGTTGGTGTTCGCATTGGAAACCATAATCATTGGACCCTTTGGATCCTGGTTGAGGATTGGCACGATGATCTTCGCGCAACCTGAGTTGTAGGTACCCATGACTGCTACTTCGTCACGAGATGCGACGTGTGCTTGTGCGTTCTTCGCGCACTGTGCATCGTCCCAAGAACCTTTGGCTGCCGTTGAGTTGTCGTACTCACGGAACTTGATTGTGTACGGGCCAGCTTTGTTGCCCATTTGTTTGAGAAGCAAACGGATCGCCTTGTTGGTCGAGGCGCTCTGATCAGCAGATCCGCCCTGCTTTGGCAGGTCAGATGAGATCCAGAGTGTCTTGGGAGCTGACTGCGCACTTGAGACGAGTCCCAAGCCGAGAGCAGCGGTTGCGATAGCAACAATTGCGATCTTTGCAGATTTGTACTTCATTTAATTAGGTATACCTTTCCTAGGTTTAACCAGAGGTCACCCCCTGGTTCAAGGGATACCCTAGGGTGAGTAGGGGGCCTTTGACCAGCAGGGGCAGAAATCGAGCGAGCGAGACAGAGTAACTTTTTCGTTATTGCCAATGGAACTCCCATAAGACCCAAGGGGATCCCCATGGAAATTGACCTTCTGGCAGACTTTCTCACATGACCCGAAATCCCACTTCGTCAGAGCGGGAGATCGGCTCAGACCTGGTCATCATTGGGGCAGGAATAGTGGGCGCGATGTGCGCTCATTATGCAATCGCTTCCGGCCTTCGAACCATCGTCATCGATAGAAATGCAGTATCGAGTGGAACGACTGGTAGTGGCGAAGGAAACATCATGGTCTCGGATAAGACTCCGGGGCCAGAACTCGATTTGGCACTGATCTCTCGTGAACTCTGGTTTGAGGTCGGAGCACGGGTTGGTGACACATTCGAACTAGTGGCCAAAGGTGGTCTCTCAGTCGCGCGAAATAATCCTGAACCACTTCGTGCTCTCGCGCAATCACAGAGTCAGGTGGGCGTTGATGCGCGAGAAGTGAATAAGAGCGAATTGTCGCGACTAGAACCATACATCTCACCGGAGATCGAATACGGAGTTCATTATCCGCAAGATGCCCAATGTCAGCCGATGCTTGCTACAGCCCGAATACTCCAAGACTTTCAGCGTCGCGGTGGTCAAGTCATTCCTCATCAAGAAGTCCTGTCTATTGAGCAGAGGAGCAACGGTCTTGGGATTTCAACATCTGATTCCATCTATCGCACAACTCATCTGATCAATGCTGCTGGAACTTGGGCGGGTGAGATTGCAAAGCGTGCTGGTTCTGATCTGCCGATCATGCCAAGGCGTGGATTCATTCTTGTGACAGCGCCACTTCCACAGTACGTCCTTCATAAGGTCTATGACTCTGACTATGTGGATAATGTCGCAAGTAGTGATGCCGACCTTCAGACCTCAACAGTCATTGAGGGGACGAAGAGCGGAAACATCTTGATTGGTGCGAGCCGTGAACGTGTGGGCTATGACAAGTCGATCAGCGTGTCCGTGATAAAGAAGTTGGCGCGCCAAGCGACCTCACTCTTTCCAATCCTTAAGAATGCGCAATTGCTCCGGGTCTACAATGGATTTCGTCCTTACTCTCCCGACCATCTTCCTGTGATTGGCCCAGATAGCAAGATCAAAGAGCTCTATCACTGTGCTGGACATGAAGGAGCAGGGATTGGGCTTTCGGCAGCAAGTGGTAAGTTGATTGCCGAGATGATTACAGGCGTCAAGCCGTTCATCAATCCGGAACCATTCTCGCCAGGGCGTTTCCAGTTAGCGGGGGTGCGCTAAGTTGGTGAATTCTTTCTCCTTTGATGGCGAAGGCATCTCTTTCGAACCGGGAGATAGCGTTGCAGCGGCTCTGATTCGCAGTGGAAAGAAATCACTTCGTCGAACCCGATTTAGTGGCGAAGAACGATCGATCTTCTGTGGTATCGGTCAGTGCTTTGATTGCATCGTCGTTGTCGATGGCGTAGCGAATCAGCGCGCTTGTCTCATTTCTGCAACAGAGGGAATCAAAGTCGAGTTTCAAGATGGCGCAGGGTGAGGCGATTGAACGAGGATCCCTTTAGACAGCGAGTTGCAATTATCGGAGCCGGACCAGCGGGACTATCTGCGCTTCGCGAACTACAGAAATCCTCGAGGTCACTTCGTGTCGCAGTCATCGACTCCAATCCGCGCATCGGCGGGCAGTTCTGGCGCCATCAGGTAGGCGGTCCTTTTCCCGCCCAAGAGTTTGATGCAAGGCATCACCCTTCACATTCGGTTGAAATCAACTGGCATCTTTCCTCTTCGGTCTGGCAGATAGAGAGAGTAGATGCGACTTTTCGGATCCATATCGCCTTAGATATCGGCGATGTAGCAACGACGCTTGAGGTGGAGAAGATCATCATCGCCACCGGAGCCAGTGAGCGAACCTTGCCCTTTGGGAATTGGAGTGCGCCAGGAGTGATGAGCGCGGGTGCTTTGCAGAGCCTTGCGAAGGAGTATGGAGTCATTCCCGGCAAGAAAATCGTCATCGCGGGCAGTGGAGTTTTCGCGATGCCCGTGGCAAAGACGATCAAGAAAGTGGCAAAGGATCTTGGCACGAGAGTAGAAGTAAGCATCATCGAAGCACAGAGTCTCTTTCGGTGGTGGCGAAATACCTTTGCATTCCTACTCAATCCGAGCAAGATTATTGAAGCAATTGGCTTTGTGATGTTCATGAAAGGCAACGACGTAAAGACTCTTTCGAAAACGATTATCACGGAGGGAAAAATCGATGCAGGGCAGATCATCGGCGTCGAAATCGCCAGAGTGAAAAGTGATCTCAGGCAGGATCAAATTAAGAAGTCACTATCGGCTGATCTGATTGCGACATCATTTGGATTTATCCCTGATATGACTCTTGCAAGCATTCTCGGTCTCGAACGAAAGTTTCTCCATGGTGATGCTGTTGTTTTTGTTGATGGAAATCAGCGAACTTCTCTCGATGGCGTCTGGGCCGCGGGCGAGATCACCGGGATAGGTGGCCATGAGCTTGCAATCTCTGAGGGCGCTATCGCTGCGAGGGATCTTTTGAAGAAGGGTCACAGATCCAGGGGTTCATATTTCTCTACCGCACTATTGAAATGGCGCCGAATGAGGCAACAATTCTTTGCAGCAGGGTTAGCCAAGATATATCCAGTTTCAAAAGGTTGGATCGAATCCCTTGATGACTCGACCATCGTCTGTCGTTGCGAAGAGGTTCGCGCTGGCGAGATAAGGGAGTCCGCAAGTGAACTTGGCGCCGATTCTGCGCGCACAGCGAAGCTCTTCACTCGTGCCGGGATGGGTCTATGTCAGGGGCGAATCTGTCAGAAGAATGTAAAGGAGATCATCGACTTCATGCGAGGTGATGTGCCGAACGCCACCGATGCAAATCGCGAGACAGTGCGTCCGATCGGTGGGGTAGTGACGCTTGGTGGACTTTCCGACTAGCATGATGGCCATGTAGAAGAAAATAACCTAAGCAGAAGAGATAGGTACAGCATCGATGAGCACAAAACCCTGGCAGGGAATTCTCACCGCGACAGCAACGCCATTTCGCGAAGACTTGTCGATTGATTTCGATCGATATGCCGAGCATGTTGCCTGGCTTGCATCCTTCGGAACCCTTGGCGTCATACCTAATGGTTCACTCGGTGAATACCAAGTCCTCACCCGCGAAGAGCGAATGAAGTTGGTGGCCACCGCGATTGAGGCCGCACCGAAGGGTTTTCAAGTAGTTCCAGGAATTGCAGCATATGGCGCGCGAGAAGCGCGGGAATGGGCTGAGCACTCAAAAGAGGCGGGCGCATCTGCCGTCATGCTGCTCCCACCGACTGCTTATCGAGCAAGCGACGAAGAAGTGATCGCACACTACAAAGAGGTATCGAGGGTCGGAATCGACATCATCGCTTACAACAATCCCTTTGATACTAGGGTCGATCTGATCCCATCACTTCTGGGCAAGATCTGCGATGAAGTATCGAATGTCGTAGCAATCAAAGAGTTCTCCGGTGATGTGCGAAGGGTTTGGCAGATACATGAGTTGGCACCTCGCGTCGAAGTAATCGTTGGCGCAGACGATCTACTCCTTGAACTAGCGACCGGCGGGATATCAGGTTGGATCGCTGGATTCACCAACGCATTGCCTCGCGAATCGAAGATGGTCTATGACCTTGCAATGGCTGGAGATTTCGAGCGAGCTCGCCCGCTCTATGCAGCGCTTCACGATCTTTACCATTGGGATAGCCAGAAGGAGTTCATCCAAGCAATCAAGACGACGATGGAGTTCGAAGGTCGTTACGGTGGTCCGACGAGATTGCCACGCCTTCCATTGCCTTGGAAGGATAAGGAAAAACTTCACCAGCAGTATCTTCACTTCAAGAAAGCCTTCAACGCTTGAGCAAGATCCTTTGTACAGTCCGAACCGTGGAATCTCACACCGAGGGTATGCCTACTCGCGTGGTCATCGATGGTTTCGGTGAGATCCCTGGCGCAACGATGTTCGAGCGCCGCGCTCACTTCATGGCCAACTCCGATGGTTTTCGCAAGTGGTTGATGTTCGAGCCTCGTGGCCACTCGGCAATGAGCGGAGCGATCTTGCAAAAGCCAACCAGGGCCGATGCCGATTGGGGAGTCGTATATATAGAGGTATCGGGATGTCTTCCTATGTGTGGACACGGAACCGTCGGCGTGGCCACGGTCTTAGTGGAGAAGGGCTTGGTGGAGGTCACTGAGCCCGTTACGACAATCAGACTCGATACGCCTGCAGGGTTGGTTGTCGTTGATGCGGCGGTCAAAGATGGAAAAGCACTTCACGTGACTCTCACTAATGTTCCCTCTTTTCTCTTGGCGACCGACCAAAATGTCGAGGTTTCAGGATTTGGAAAACTGAGGTATGACATCGCCTATGGTGGAAATTTCTATGCCATCGTCCCCATCGAACGTGTCGGCATCGAGTTCAAACGGGAAAATGGAAATAAGTTTCTCGATCTCGGCCTTCGCATCAGCGACGCGATCAACGAGCAGAATCGTCCCGTCCATCCAGAGAATCCAGAGATAGCGGTCTGTCATCATGTCGATTTCATCGCACCTGGAGATTCCCGGCTTCATTGGCGAAATGCGATGGCAATTCACCCAGGATGGTTTGATCGCTCGCCTTGTGGAACTGGAACGAGCGCTCGCCTTGCGCAGTTAGTTGCAAAGGGCGAGATGAGCGATGACGAAGTCTTGATCAACGAGTCATGGATAGGTTCGATCTTTGAAGGAAGAATCAAGGAACGGACCAAAGTCGGAACTCTCGATGCGATAGTTCCTACGATAAGAGGCAGAGCATGGGTAATGGGCGAATCCACATGGACACTTGATGCAAGTGATCCATTTCCGGAAGGATTCTTGGTCTAGTTGATGAGTATTCAAGAGGTCATTCTTGGCGCACGTAAAGCGCAGATATCCTGGTCAGCAAACCCCATCGCCCGTAGCGCCGCTCTCTCATCAGCGGCTAGGACATTCACGGCTCATCGCGATCAACTTGTTGATCTGATGGTCGATGAGGTGCATAAGCCAATCACAGAGGCGCGAGGAGAATTCGGGCGGGCCGTTGCGATACTCGAGTACTTTAGCCAGGCAGTCCTTGATCCTGATGGCACATCTATTCCTACGATGGATCCGAACCTAATTCTCTCGCTTCGACGCCCTTACGGTGTCGCAGGATTGATTACACCGTGGAATTTCCCGGTTGCTATTCCACTCTGGAAGGCGGCTCCCGCTCTCGCCACGGGTAATGCAGTGATCATCAAGCCGAGTGAGTTTGCTACCAAGATCGCACAACTCGTTGCAGAGCTGATGAAGAAGGCTCTGCCAGAGGGAATCTTCAATCTCGTTCCCGGAGGTGCAGAGATAGGTGCTGAGTTGGTCGACTTAGCCGATGTCATCTCATTTACTGGTTCAGCCAAGGTGGGTAGGAGTGTTGTCGCTCGCGCTGCAACCCTCGGAAAGCCAGTTCAGGCAGAGATGGGCGGACATAGCCCGGCGATTGTTCTCCCTGATGCCGATCTGGATTTGCTAGCGACCCACATTCAGATTGGCGCATTTAGTTACTCAGGACAGAAATGCACTGCCACAAGAAGGATCATCATCGTCGGCGATGAGAAACGTAAGACTGCAGTCGTCGAAGCACTCGTTGCAAGCGCAGAAACACTTGTCGCCGGAGACCCACGAGATGAGAAGACATTCCTCGGTCCGCTGATTCACTCCGATTCCTACAAGAACTACTCCAATGCAATTGCTTCAGCAAAGGAAATCGGAGAAGTCATCTCTGGTGGAAAGATTGATTCCACTGGAGGCAATCTCCCCAGTGCAACGCTCACAGATTCCATTCCGCCAGAACACCAGCTCATGTGCGAGGAAGTCTTCGCGCCGATAACCCACATCGCGACAGTTGCAACGACTGATGAAGCAGTCACACTTGCTAACGCTGTCCGATACGGACTCACTGCATCGATTCATACTGGGGATCTTGAAGCATCGCTTCGAATCTCACGTCGACTTGCCACGGGTATGGTCAAAGTGAATGGCCCCACGGCCGGCGTGGATTTCCATGCGCCATTTGGCGGCGATAAGGACTCCTCGTACGGAATGCGCGAACAAGGCAAAGCTGCCCTTGATTTCTATACGCACACCCAGACTCTCACCATCAATTCGGGTGCAAGAAAGTTCCATTGAAATCGCCTTTGCGGAGCGTTTTGTTGCAATTGCCCTGATTGGCGAAGTGGTCATCGCTGGTGTCTGTTTCCTTCCCTATGGAACGCGGGTATCGCTGGGTGGTTTGCCGCTTCATCCACTCATAGTCCACGGGGCTGTGGTTCTTCTCCCTTTGCTTTCAGCAAGCACCATAGGCTTCGGTGTTAGTTTTATTACTTCTGCCTAGGCTAAGTAGGTTGCCACTCAAGCAAAGCCAAAGGATTGTAATGTTGGTATCGGGTACAAGATTGTCTGCATCAAGTTTGTTAAGATAGAAAGGAGGGTCTAAATCATGGGCGATCTCTTGTATGTGCTAGGTGTTTTCCTATTCTGCCTTGCTTGGGGCTGGGGCTTCTCATCGCTAATTGATCGGGATTAGTTGAGTCTGACCTCGACAGGAAAGGAGCGTTCGGCCTACTTTCCCAAGATAGAGGCCAAATATGGCCAGCCAATGAGCTATTGGTTTTTGGTCATGAAGGAAATCGCAGATCTTAAATACCCGCAGCAGATTGCATTTCTAAAGCAGGAGCATGGATTTAGCCAGGCCCACGCCAATGCCCTGGTGATGTATTCCAGAGGTTCTAAGAGTTCTAGGCGCTTTGATGACCTAGATGGTTATCTAAGAGGCCATGATGGCGTAAAGAGTGAGACTATGAAGAAGATCTTTGGAGTAATCCAGAAGAAATATCCGAAACTAGAACTGGTCATTGCTTGGAATCAACCTATGTTTAAGCTGGGTGATGAGTACTTATTTGGCGCATCAATACTTAAAAACCACATTCTCATCGCTCCCTGGAACGCTAGCATCTTATTGGCGATGAAGGAGGATCTTGAGGGCTATAAGGTAAATAAGAAGACGATTCAAGTTCCCATCGATTGGAAGGTAGATGAAGGAGTGCTAATCAAGATGATAAAGCTAAATATCCAGAGCCTAAAGAGGTAATGAGAGTTACCTAGAGAGCGGACCTAGAAGATAAGTTGCCAGAGTGGCTGAGGGTGATCCTCCAGTTCCATGCTTTCCTCTGAATGAAGCAGTTCCATCAACGCCGCAAAGGGAGCGAATCGCTCCAGCTCCTCCTGGGTGAGAGGAAATCCAACTCGTTAAGTTATAGACATTGTTATCTATAACGGTCCAACAGCTAGCGTTGCTGTTATTGGCTCGCACTTGATCCATGGTGTATCCAACCTTCGTCGGAGTAGGAGTAGGAGTAGGAGTAGGGGTCGGGGTCGGGGTCGGGGTCGGAGTCGGGGTCGGGGTCGGGGTCGGAGTAGGAGTGGGCATGGCTGTAACGGGAACAACCTTTTCTCCCTTGCTCCAAACCAGTTTCCTTCCTGACTTAAGGCAGGTGTAACGCAATCCTTTATAGATCTTCACTTGCTTTACTTTGGTGCACTTTGATCCACTTTTTGGATTGACTGCAGTGGCGGTAGTGGAAGGAAAAAGCCAGAGGGTGAGAGTTAGGGAGATAAGGGCTGCAAGATTCCTTCTCATGAGGCCGCAAGCCTAAATCAGATACGAAAAGTGCGCGATTTATAGACACTTTCCCCTCTTAGCCTAAAGTGGGGCGGTGATGAAGTCTGAGAAACTATCCCAAGAGCGCCTCCTTGCGCTCCAAGATCTTGATTCATCCTTAATGCAGCTTGAACATAGGGCGAATAATCTGCCACATTCAAAGTTTCTTGACGAAAAACGCTTGGAATATGCCAGCGCCAGAGATCTAGCAGTGGCGGCCAGTACTGAGCGAAGTGATATCAAGCATGAGCTCTTGAAGTCAGAGGTTGATGTGGAGCAAGTTCTATCTCGCATTGAAAAAGATGAGAAGCTCCTGGCATCTGGGACAGGCACACCTAAGGAACTTGAGCAGATTCAACATGAATTAGAGTCTCTCAATAAGAGGCGCTCAGAGCTCGAAGATGTTGAACTTGAAGTGATGGTGCGCCTAGAGGGACTTGATAGCAGAATTGCCGAGCTATCAAAGAGGCGAGATGAGTTAGCAATAGAAGTTGAAGCAACTATTAGAGAGCGCGATCTTGCACTTGCCCAGATTGAGCAAGCAAGGAGCGCTACAAAGTCAGATAGAGAGGTATTGGCTCAAGAGATAAAGGGTGAGCTACTAGACCTCTACGAAAGGATCAGAGCGACAGCTGATGGGATTGGAGCCGTTCGACTCTCTGATGGCAAGTGCCAGGGCTGCCACTTAGCTATGAGCGCTGCTGAACTAACCAGGATTAACTCTCTACCTGTAGATGAATTAGTACGCTGCGAAGATTGTCGCAGAATTCTAATTAGGCTCTCTTAAGTGTCGCGAAAGCTAGTTATCTATGCCGATGGTGGCTCAAGGGGAAATCCTGGGCAAGCTGCCTATGGAGCCCTGGTCTGCCAGGGAGATGAAGTTCTGGTTGAAATATCGGAGAGAATTGGCATAGCCACCAATAATGTCGCAGAGTATCAAGGCCTGATTGCTGGCATCAAAGCGGCTCATAGGATAGATCCGCAGGCCCACATCGAAGCCCGCCTAGATAGTAAATTGATAGTCGAACAGATGAGCGGGCGATGGAAGATAAAAAGCGTTCCAATAGCCAGGCTGGCAATGCAGGCGAAGACAATTCACCCAGCGCAGCTAATTACCTTCACCTGGATTCCGAGGGAAGAGAATTACAGAGCAGATAGCCTGGTTAACCTAGCACTGGATACTCTGTAGCCTTTAGCTTCCAGGGCTAACGGTCGACATATTGAACTCACCGATGACCATCGGTGGAACATGCAAATGAGTTGCGTACTCGGCCCATTCTCTAGGTTGGGTCCACTCACTCGCTCCCGCCGCCTTGATACGCGATAGAGCGTTTACCGGTGAATCGTTCCAACGGAAGTTATTTGTTGCGCCTTGCACTTCACCATTTTTAACATAGTAAACGCCATCGCGAGTTAAACCAGTAAGAAGCAAAGTATTTGGATCGACCATACGTATGTACCAGAGGGTAGTTAGCAGCAAACCCTCGTTCATTTGCTCAATCTGACTATTTAGGTCTCCGCTAGCTCCCGGAATCTCCATAAAGAAGTTATCGCCGATTGGAGTAAAGGGAAGTGAAGTCAATTGCGCAGATGCTCTGGTTTGAATCAGATTTTGCAGGACGCCGTCTTTTAGCCAATCCACTCGTGATGTTAATTGTCCATTATCAAAAATTGAACCAAGGGAGCTTGAAACTGAATGAGTAACAAAGGGGGATCCCGGTAATAATTTACTTGCGGGATCGCTATATAAATTTACTGGAAGATTTGAAAGTTTTTCTCCGACGCGAGTTCCGCCGCCTTTCTTGGAAAAAACACTCTGACCTTCCCAAGTATCTCTGGCTCCAGAAACCCAAATCATCCAGGTATAGAGATCTGCAACCGCGCCCGCCGGAAGAATTGCATCATATTTTTCAGCAGCTAAATCAATCTTTCGTGCCTGCCAATTTAGGCGCTCTTTTATTGCCTTCTCGATCTTTTCAATCGAGACATCTTTGAAATCGTGGGTTTCAACACCTTCCCAAGTGGAGCGAGAGCGCTCATGTGATTTTCCAGTCATTTCAACTCGACCAATTGGTGAATCGTTGCGCAATCGTAAGCCACCTTTAGAGCCAACCCAGGTAGTTAGATTTGTATGTTCTGCATATCCAAATAATTCAATCTTCTCTTTAACAGAGCTCTTCAGCATTTCGCCAAGATCAGGAGCAAATTTCGAAAATACCTCTGGGCCAGTTGGATTATGAGAATTGCTCCATTCGCCAATAGCTACATCCTTTGCTAAGGGCGCGTAATCATCTGCCGGTCCAGCAGCTTTGGCTGCAGATATCGCTTCGGAAAAGAGAGAATCAATCTCTGACTCAGAGACATTAGTTCGTGTGACACCGCCGGTTGACATAACTGCGCCAGTTGAAACAAATGCGAGGACAGTGACATTACGCTCTTGAATTACGCCATTGGTAGTTAGAGTGCTATTTGCCCAGCGAAGATTTGCCTGGGATTTCTCTTTGACAATTACGATACATTCATCACAGTTTGCTTTTTGCAGAACCTTCTCAATCAGATCTTGTGCTGCGATCATTTTCCAGCCTCTGCAACAGTATTAAGAATGTTTACTTTTTCAAAGATTGCAGCAGGCGAGCCATGACTTACTGCAGCTACTTGTCCAGGTTGTGCTTTTCCACAGTTGAAGGCTCCACCAAGGACATAAGTTGATGGACCGCCTACTACTCTCATCGATCCCCAGAAATCTGTCGTTGTCGCTTGATAAGCAAGGTCTTTTACTTGGCCAACAATTTTGCCGTTCTTGATTCTATGGAATTGCTGTCCGGTGAATTGAAAGTTATAACGTTGCATATCGATCGACCATGACTTATCGCCCAGAATATAAATTCCATCATCAATGGAGGAGATCATTTCTTCAAGTTCTGGCCCAGATGGATTAGGTTGCAGTGAAACATTTGGCATTCGCTGAATCGGAACGTGCGCTGGTGAATCAGCAAAGGCACAACCATTGCTGCGATCTTGATTTACTCTCGCGGCGATTCTTCGATCAAGTTGGTAACCAACAAGCATGCCATTTTTAACCAAATCCCATTTCTGGGCTGCGACGCCTTCATCATCCCAACCAACGGTGCTTAGGCCATGTTCGGTGATTCGATCACCAGTTATGTTCATGAGTTCGGTTCCGTATTTGAGTTTGTCCAACTTATCAGGGGTTGCAAATGAGGTTCCGGCGTAATTGGCTTCATAGCCAATAGCGCGATCAAGTTCGGTTGCATGTCCAATCGATTCGTGAATCGTAAGCCAGAGATTTGATGGATGAATCAAAAGATCATATTTACCAGGAGTAACTGAAGGTGACCTTACTTTCTCTTCCAACAAATCTGGAAGTTTCGAAACTTCCTCATCCCAATTCCAGTTTCGGTTATCCATCCATTCCCAGCCGTATCCGGCAGGTTGCGCCAGAGTTCGCATTGATTCAAAACCGGCATCACTAATAGATATCGCCTCGATCTGAGTCTGCATCCGAACGCGTTGTTGGGTTGTGCTCGTGCCATAAGAATCGGCATAGAACTTCTGTTCTTTTACATACATGGTGTGGGCATTTGCATGGTTAACTGATTTTGCAGAAAGTAGCTTCAAACTCAATTCTTCAATGCGACCTTTTCTTTCAGATTCAGAAACAGAAAATGGATCAATCTCGTAGGCAGATGCCCATTGTTGATTCTTATAAACAGGTTCGCTAGCCAAAGTAACGAATTCGGTCGAAAGAGGTTTGGAAATCTTTGCCATAGTAACCGCTTTTTCAGCTAACCGGGTTACTACATCTTTAGTGAGTTCAGGAGAGGAGGCAAAACCCCAAGCGCCATCAACGATTACTCGCACGCCCATCCCGATTACAGTTTCATCACTTTGTGATTCTGGTTTAGCGTCGCGCAGCGAAAGCAACCCAGTGCGAGTTCGCTCGATTCTTACATCGACATGTGATGCGCCCGATGACTTAGCTTGGTTTATTGCCGCATCTGCAAGGTTAGAGAGCGGAAGAGCTAGAAAATCCGCGTCAATCGTATGAACCACAGCGTAACCTTATAGCATTGCCATTCAATTATTAGTCGAATGGAGTGCACGTTGTCTAGCAGTGATCTCTTTGAAATCATGTTTGGCAGCTTCCGGGTATCAAAGACCGGCACCCTACGCAGACTTTTTGCTGGCGCATTTATTAGCGCTTTTGGCACTGGAATGACGCTCTGGTTATTGCTCGTCTATTTACATGACATCCGTGGTTTCACAAATGCCTTTGGCGGATTCTTACTCTCTTATATGGCCGTTGTTGCGATTGTTTTAACTGGCCCCTCAGGTTGGTTAATTGATCGAATCGGACCAAAACCGGTAATAATCTTTGGACTATTCGTTGAAGGCAGCGCTGTGGCAGCCTGGTCAATGGTTGAAAGTAAAGAACAAGCAATCTTGGTTGGAACGCTAAGCGCAATTGGCACTTTATTGATCTGGCCAGCACAGACGGTAATGATTACTCGCTCCACTGATGAATCAGATAGACAGAGTGCATTTGCGGTTAATTTCATGATGTTAAATCTAGGTATTGCGTTTGGTGGATTAATCGCTGCAACTATTATTCAAGAAGGAAACTTAAGAAGTTTTCAGACTCTATATCTTGTCGATTCGCTCTCGTATTTTGGGTACCTATTAATGGTCTCAACGATCAAAGATAAATTTCAGGCAAGTGAAGCCGAATCTAAGAAAACCGGCGCCGGATATCGAGAAGTAATAAAAGATAAAACTTTTATGCGGATTATTCTGGGCGGATTGGGCTACATAACCTTTGGTTATGCCTCTTTACAAGCTGGATTAGCAATCTTCACAACTCAATATCTTGAGCTATCGCCAAAATGGCTCGGTTTAGTTTTTGCCGCTAACACAATAAGTATTTTCTTCTTACAAGGCTTTATGTTGCGCTGGCTGGAAAGCGTTGTAGATCTAGTCGCACTTCGAAGAGTCGGCTATCTCTGGGGCTTATCTTGGATCATTATTGGAAGCGCCTCTTTAGCATCGGGTGTAATTGCCGGAGTCTTAGTATCACTTAGCCAGGTTGCATTTGCCTTTGGCGAAATGATCTGGGCTCCCAAAGCTCCCTCAATCGTTAATCGAATTGCTCCAGAGGAACTACGTGGACGTTATAACTCAGTAATGGCGATGAATTGGAATATCGCAGCAATCATCGGAGCAGCCTTAGTTGGGCTGATGATTGGAAGTGGCCTTTACTTGGAATGGTTGATCTTGATGTTAATCGGCTCGGTACTACCGATTACGATGTTTAGATCTATCCCAGGTCTTGAAGTTAAAGAGCGAGCGATAGCAGAAAAAGCATTTGATGCAGGTGCAAAAACTGTTACCCACCTTTACAACGGAATGAAAAAAGACGGGGGATTAGTTGATTTAGTTTTAGAGCGTGACGATGTACTTTTCCAAATGATTGTTGATGACACCCATGTCTCAAGAGATTTAGTTAAAAAAGCTTGCGATAAAGCTATCGACAGATTGATCATCACAACCGATGCCGTTTCTGCTGCAGGACTTGGTCAGGGACGTCATCGACTTGGCGATATGGAGATTGAAATCAGAAATGGCAGAGCCGAGCGCCTTGATGGAACTTTGGCTGGCGGAATTGGCACTTTAGCTAGATCTTTAGAAATCCTGGAAGAAATGGGCTATGCCCGCGAGAAAATACTGCCTGCAGTCACAACTCGTCCGCTCAAACTGATTAACGCTCACCTATAAATAGCGCGTACAATTCGCAGCGAAGAGTCGCCCGGATCACTGCGTTACTTAAGAGCCTAATTAACTTTTAAGCACCGAGGAAAGTCCGGACTCCAAAGAGCAAAGTGGTGGATAACATCCACCCGGAGCGATCCGCGGGAATAGTGCAACAGAAAGTAAACCGCCAATAGCAATATTGGTAAGGGTGAAACGGTGGTGTAAGAGACCACCAGTACTGATAGCAATATCAGTAGCTATGCAAACCCCACTTGGAGCAAGACCACATAGGCCAACGTTTGAGAACGGCTCGTTCAAGTTGGCGGGTAGGTTGCTTGAGTTCGTAAGTAATTACGAACCTAGATGGATGGTGATCTCGCTAGCAATAGCAAGACAGGATCCGGCTTATAGGGCGACTCTTCTTAACCATAAGTGGGCGGGGGCTAAATCCCCGCTCACTTTCCTATTTAGAAGTGTTTAGTTTTATGCAAGACTTTGGACAAATCTGCCGATTTATATGGGCAAATTTGTGGGCACTTGGGCAAAATCGTGGACAAATTTCCGTGAATCAATTCATCAGCGAGTACATTGAAGCATGAGACTCAACAACAGTGATGGCTTCAAGTACACCTTGCAATTGACCTGGCCGGAGATAAGTGCGATTTTCTGGCTGGTCTTTGGTTATACGTATATGCTTCCATCGATGATCATGGCCTGGCGTGAGTCGAAGCGCCTAGATAGCCAATTATGAATTTAGAAGAGTGGGGTTTACTCGGCATCTTCCTCGCTGGAGCGGTTCCATGGATGGAAGCAATTGCTGTAGTTCCCAGTGGGATCATTCTCGGGCTTGATCCCACCGCTACCGTAATTGCGGCAATACTCGGTAATGCGATTACTATCTTTCTATTCGCATATCTTGGATCAACAATCAGAGCGAAAATAATCGCGCGTCGTATAACCAAGGGAAAGTCCGCAGAATCGCCTAAATTTGATAAAGCCTCAAAAGCATTCGACAAGTATGGAATCTATGGCATGGCCTTATTGGGGCCAATCATTATTGGCACGCAATTTGCTGCGGCAGCATCTGTAGCCGCAGGAGTTAAGCCACTTAAAGTTTCATTTCTCATAACTGCTAGCATGATTCTTTGGGCAACGTTGATTGCGGTCGTGATGGTTGCCTTCGACCTGTCCTTCCAATTGATCTAGGAGATAGAAATGCAGAGAGATATAGCACCAGATGTCTTACGAGGATTCGCGCTCCTAGGAATCCTTGTCGTAAACATCCAATTCATGGGACTAGATAGCGAAGAGGGAGCGCGTGGCGAGTGGTTGTCTGGTGGCGCTAACGGGGCTGCCGGATTCATAATGGCAGCTATCTTTGCTGGAAAGTTCTATCTTCTCTTTTCATTTCTATATGGATACAGCTCGGCCTACATAATCAAGGATGATCGGGCAAATAGAGGTCGTTGGATAAGGCGTTGCTTTGCCTTGATGCTCTTTGGGGCGCTTCATTTCACCTTCCTATGGCACGGAGACATTATTTTTCTATACGGGCTTTTGGGATTACTCCTTCTCGCCATCTTCTTTAGGTCAGACAGGACTTTGCAGATCTGGACTCGTGTCATTTACATAGTGTCTGCAGTATTCATTTCCTTGATTGGAATTCTTCTTCTAATTGGTGAGTGGTATTTCCCGCAAGAAACAACCGCTGAAGTGAATGAGCCAAGACTCAATCAAGTGCTTCGAGATGGGGCCTTTCTGGAGGCAGTTGGGCCACGGGTCGAGCTCTGGGTCTTCGGCCTCGTAACTGGAATTTTCCTTCAAGGGGGAATGGCCTTTGCAGCATTTCTGCTCGGAGTTAGGATGGCAAGAAGCAAGTTCCTGACTTCTCTGATTGATCGAGTTCAAAATTCCCAGATGATTAAACGGGGTCTCATCTTCGGACTTCCGATTCAATTTGGTGCTGCATTCGTTATGGTAAGAAATGAGCAATCGGTTGATCCCTCCGAAGCACTTTATCTATGTTGCTTATTCCTAGCGTTTTTAGCCGCCCCCTTGTTGTCTATGGCATATGTTGGCGTGATCCGTAAATTTGTTGAAGAGAGACCGGGATTAGTCGCCTGGATGAAACCAGCAGGCAAAATGTCATTAACTGTTTACATTTTGCAATCAGTGGTTACATCTTTGCTCCTCAGCCCGTGGGGATTGGGACTATTCCAAGAGCTGCAGACCTGGCAAGTTTTCTTGCTTGCGATAGGCATATGGATTGCTTTGGTATTTTTCGCAACCCAATGGCTGAAGAAATTCCAGCAAGGTCCGCTTGAGTCGCTTATGGGAACCTTAACGAGGCCCCGTCTACCCAAATAGTCCACAATGAAGCGTAAATCGTGAGTTTGCCCGTTTTTCTGCCTGTTGCCCGATTTATTTGCCCATTTTTGTTGACCAATTTGATATCAGTTTTGTCAGAAATGATTCCAAAAGAAATAATGAAACGAGGCGGGAATATCTCCCGCCTCGTCTAATTTAAAGAAGAGTCGCCCTATAAGCCGGACATAGAGTAAGACGGATCTTTTGCGCTGACAAGAACCTCCTTGTCCAGAAATTTGCCCTTAAGTTCAGGAGTTAATAGATCGTCTGTCCTTGTGCTTCTCCTCAGCTTCAACCGCCGCTCCAACCGTACACAAGACAACGAAGAGGGGAACCACTCATAACCTACAATTGTTGTTATGGAAAGAATTGCGAAGCAGCCTAAAGAACGTAGAAGTTCGACGAGACGCGAAATAATCTTGGCTCTTCTTATTGAAAGCAAGTCATTTTTGAGTTCGCAGGAGATACATAAATTACTATCAAGACAAGAAGTATCTATTGGACTTGCCACAGTCTATCGACAACTTGAAGGCTTGGTGGAGCAAGGGCGAGCGGATGCAATTGTCAGTCCCAGCGGAGAGCGGTTATATAGACATTGTGGGCAAGCAGAAACACATCACCATCACATAATTTGCCGCGTTTGTGGCGCTGCAACCGAGCTCGACTTCCCAGAGGTGGAAATAATCACTCAAACTTACGCCAAGCGTTACAAGTACAAATCTGTTACCCACTCCTTAGAGATTTTTGGAGTTTGCCTAGCTTGTGATCGTCTTCAAAGCTCCTCGATAAAATCAAGAAGGAAACCGAAGCTCTCATAAAGATTTCTAGCTTTTAGATTTGTCTCATCTGTGTACACCCACGCCCTATCACAACCAAATTCCTGCATATTAGTGAGAGCTTCAGAAACAAGAAAAGCCCCTACTCCATTTCTTCTAAATTGTTCTAAGACTCCAAGAACATAAATTTCGCAGGGTGCTGCGCCCATCAACTGGTGATGCTTAAGCCAGAAATACGCTATGGGATTTCCCTGATGTAAGAGAACTTGGATATCTGACTCTGATCGAAGACTTTCGTTGAGTTGAATTAGCAACTTACCCGTAGTCCACGCGCCCTGATCGGGGTGTCCGAAGAAAATTTCATTGTTCAACTTCAACAACATGTCTTCATCCCGACTTCTCTGAAATGCAACCAACTCGCATGCCTCTGGGAGATGGGCTGTGTAGGCAACTTTGTTGACCAAATCAAGCTGGTATCTGAAAATCCGCCTCGGGAGCAACTGGGACAGTTTGTTGACTTCATCAATCATGGGCATTATGATAATGATTATCATTATTTATACAAGGAGCGCTATGAACGATTCACGAATTCCCGTAACGGTACTCACCGGATTCCTGGGGTCTGGAAAGACAACTCTGCTCAACCGCATTCTGAACGAAAACCACGGGATGCGTATCGCAGTTATTGAAAATGAGTTTGGTGAGGTAGGTATTGATGACGCTCTCGTTATGGCCGCGGATGAAGAAATATTTGAGATGAACAATGGCTGTATATGCTGCACTGTACGGGGTGATTTGATACGAATTCTTGGCAACCTTCTACAACGCAAAGACAAATTTGATCGAATCTTGATCGAGACAACCGGAATGGCTGATCCTGCTCCAGTCGCGCAGACATTTTTTGTCGACGATGAGCTGAAGGAATCTTGCAGATTAGATGCGATTATTACCATGGTTGACGCTAAGCATGCTCTACAGCACTTAACTGAGATCAAAGAAAAGAACTTTGAGAACGAAGCTGTTGAACAGGTTGCGTTTGCAGATCGCATTGTTTTGAATAAGGTAGATATCGCCACTCCAAAAGAGCAAAGTGAGGTCGTAGCGGAAATAAAGAAAATAAACTCAGCTGCACCCATTTTTACAGCAGAGAATGCAAATGTCGACCTAAAGGAACTACTTGATATTGGTGCTTTTGATTTGCAAAAAGTTCTTGACAATGATCCAGCATTCTTGATTGATACCGACCATGTACATGATTCGTCCATCTCCAGTGTAGGTATTGAATTGACTGGTAACCTCGATATTGAAAAATTGAATAAGTGGCTCGGAAAGTTGCTTGGCGAAAAAGGAACGGATATTTTTCGTAGTAAAGGAATCCTCTCAATTGATGGAAATGAGGAGAGATATTGCTTTCATGCTGTTCACATGCTCTTTAGTGGTGAATTCACATCTGCCTGGGGTAAGTCTGAGCGCATCAACAAGATGGTCTTTATAGGACGAAATCTCAATCGCAAAGAACTAACAGATGGCTTCAAGAAGTGCATAGTTTCCAGCAAAACCTCAAAAACTTTGGCTGGCAAGAAGTGATTGCTGTTTCAACTCCATTACCCATGTCAGTCAACATAAATCCAATTGATGCCTGCTCTCTTGATGATGAACGAGTTCTTTTGTTGGACGCTGAAGGACATATATGTGAAGTCTTCCTCACTAGTCGTGAAGTAACTTTGAAGTGTGAGGCCTCAGTTGGTGGAAATCGCATTTCCTTGTCACCCAACCGTGAGATTCTCGCATGTGCAGGACCCGAGGGATTCGCTCTATTTAAAAGTGATGATGGGACATTACTTGAGTCTCGACGCGGTTCGTGGTCTTCGGTTGCAAAGTGGCATGATTCTGGAAACAGAGTTCTCTTCACTTTTGGTAAAAGTATCTGTGTTACTGATTCATACGGAGTTCCTATTGTCGAAAGCGAGAACTTTTCATCTACGGTAACGGATGCCTCTTGGATTGGGGACAAAATCGCCGTAGCTGCATACGGTGGGGTAAGCGTTTCAGATGAGCAAGGAAGCAAATTCATTAAGCGGGAGTTTGTTGGATCATTACTGTGCTTGAGTGCCTCGCCAACTGGAGACTGGATTGTAAGTGGTAATCAGGATGCATCCCTTCAGGTCTATAAAGTTTCCGATGACACGCGATTGGAAATGCAAGGTTTTCCTCGCAAGGTAACTATTGCTGAGTTCAATCTTGATGGTAAGTGGTTGGCAAATAATGGCGCTGATGAAGTAACTGTTTGGAGCTTTGCGGGAAAGGGTCCTAAAGGCCGCTCCCCTGTAATTCTGCCGAAACACGTTGGGGGTGGCACAGCCATTTCCTGGAGCAAGACTGATGCTAACTTGATTGCAACTGGAGATTCAATTGGTCAATTACGAGTCTGGGATTTGAAACTTGGTTTAGAAGGTAAACCCTTGTACCCCCGAAACCACTTTGAGTCTATGTCTAACTCTCCAGTTAAGTCGATTCTTTGGGATTCACACGGAAGTTCAATCATTGCTGTACATCATGATGGCATCATCTACCGGAGAGAGACTTCGTGAGCCATGCTCTCCTTGAGGCCCGCAACCTCTACGTGTACAGAGGTGACAGATTGGTCCTCTCTCAGGTTTCGTTTGAGTTTAGTGGCGGTGAACAGGTTGCTCTGATCGGCCAAAATGGGTCCGGGAAGACAACTCTTTTGATGGCCCTTGCCGGCATCACAAAATATGAAGGGGAAATGTTCTACCAAAATAAACCTTGCCACCACGGCGAGCACCGGCAACAAATTGGATATGTTCCACAAAGATCCCAGGTCCGATGGGATTTACCATTACAAGTTCTCGATGTAGTTAAATCCGGTACAGCGGGCAATCCTCACCTAAAGGGATGGGTTCACAAAAGAGAGCGTGAGGAGAGGGCATATCAGGCGCTTCGACAGGTCAGTGCACTTCCTTTGGCGAAGCGAAGAATCAATAGTCTCTCTGGTGGACAAGCCCAGAGGGTTTTAATCGCCCGCAGCCTTGTATCAAGTCCCGACATACTCCTTTTAGATGAGCCATTTGCTGGCCTAGATGCACAGGCCCTTGACCGGATTGTCGATGTGCTGCACGAAAAGTCGCAGGAGGGCACCCTTGTTGTAGCCGCCATGCATGAGTTAGACATCGTGCAGTCATCGTTCCAACGCGCCATTCTCATTGAGAGTCAGAGCAGGCTTATTGATGGGCCGCCAAACGAGATTTTAGATAGTCACTCCAGGAGAGTTCGGGTGGCGACGCCCTAATGAATCTTTATGACATCTTGATCGCGCCATTTGATTACTCATTCATGCGAAATGCTCTCATTGCTGTTTTGATAGCCGGAGTCTTGGCGCCGATCTCTGGTTTCTGGGCTCTGAATAGACGAATGGTTTACCTGATGGATGCCATGTCACACTCGGTTCTCCCGGGAGTCATTTTGGCAACTCTCTGGGGCTTCAGCTATCTCTACGGCGGACTTCTCGCAGCTTTACTGCTGACGGCCATCGTATTTTTTTTGGCAAAAAAAGAGCGTGCCCCTGAGGATGGCGCCATCGGAGTGGGCGCCCAAACCCTCTTTGCTGCTGGAGTAATTCTGGCTTCGAAAAGCTCGGACTCGCGAAGTTTCAATCACATCCTTTTTGGAAATCCTTTTGCAATTGATTCTTCAGCTATCGCGCTCATGTTTTCCACGGCGATAGTTGCGATTCTTCTCCTAGGCTCAATGCAATCTAAATTGGTTGCATCCACTTTTGATCATGAACATGCTGAGGCAATTGGTGTGAAAGTGAAGTGGGTTGATCTAGTCCTAATTCTTGCATTGGCATGCACCACGGTTGTTGGCCTTAGCTCTGTTGGAGTGCTTATGACAATCTCACTAAGCGTCACTCCAGCCGTCACCATGAGAGTTTTAAAGGTCTCCTTCATGAAAGCTCGCTACGGGTGCGTGTTAGTGGGTGGCCTATCCGGGTTATTCGGCATCTTATTCTCGTACCACTTCGGTGTCCCTGCTGGACCAACAGTTGCATTGACTTGTACCGCAATCCTCATTGCCAGCATTTTTTACATATACGCAAAGACTCTTTTTCTATCCAGCAAGAAGAGGGAGGTCACAGTATGAGCAGAAAACTTGGTCGTATTGTGCTGTGTAGGGGTTGTTGCTGTGGGGTTGCTCCTGGTCGCTCCCAAGGGGCGGCGCATCGCATTGAACGGCTAGAAACGCTCAAAAACTCAGGTTTCGAAGTTACCACCTCTGAGTGTCTCGGCCCTTGCGCCCTCGGTGACATGCTCGTCTTCGTCCCCGGAAAAGAAGTTGCAAATCTAGGCGCTGCAGGCAGGCCGGTAGGCCGGAGGCGTCCACTCTGGTTTATGGGAATGCATCTCGATTCACTAAACGAACTTTTCATCGAGTGGATTCTCGCTAACCAGTCCTGGGCAGATGAAAAATTTGCGCTTCTGCGCAAGCAGCAGTACCAACCTAAAAACGACAACAGAAAGGCAATAAATGAGCACTTATCGTGCGTATCGTAAAGCTAGGACCTCTCTAGTACTCGCTTTAGTTGTAGCGATGGGACTTTTGGTTTCTTCGTGTTCAAGCGCTACCAACACGAGCCAAGCAAATCTCAAACTCGTGGGAAATTTCTATCCGATTACCTGGCTGGTTGAGCGGATTGCGGGAGATGCGGCTGACGTGACATCTCTGACTCCAAATGGTGTCGAACCGCACGACTTACAGCTCGACGCAAAGTCTGTAGCACTGATACAAGAGGCAAATTTAGTTTTCTATCTCGGGCTAGAGTTTCAACCTGAGGTAGAAAAAGCTATCAGCCAATTAGCTGACACCTCAAAGGCCATTGATCTTCTGAAGTCGCCCGGCGTAACTCTTTTGGATGTAAAGGAGGAAGAGGATGGGCACGACCATGAAGAAGGTGAAGATCACGACCATGAGGGAGAAAAGGATGTTGAGCACAAACATCCTCTAGCTGGAGGCAAAGATCCTCACGTTTGGCTCGATCCAGCCAACATGACTTTGATGGCTAAGGCAATTAGTAGTGAGCTTAAGAAAATCGCCCCAGATTTCACAGAGACATTTGAATCCAACCTCAGCGCACTTGAGGGAGAGTTAAATGGTCTGGATAACGATATCTCCTCACAGCTTGCAAATTGCGAAATAAAGACTGTAGTGACTTCTCATGCAGCTTTCCTCTACTTCACCGAGAAATATGGTTTTGAGCAATTAGCTATTGCGGGCATCAGCCCAGAGGATGAGCCAGATGCTAAACGCCTCGCTGGTATCGCCGACTCTGCTAAAGATGCAAAAGTGAAAACCGTATATTTCGAGGAGGTATTGTCACCAGCACTTGCCAAGACGGTGGCTCAAGAAGTTGGAGCAGAACTTAGTTTCCTTTCAGCTCTGGAATTCGTGCCTGAGAGCGGCGACTACATCTCACAAATGAGGAGCAATCTTCAAAATCTCTTCGTAGGACAAGGCTGTAGTAAGTAAAAAAACGATCCTGCTTCCACTTAACTCTGTATACGTTAAGTGGAAGCAGGATATTTATCGAGGAGTAGTATGAACTTCGTTTCCGCCAACAAGGAAGGTTCTTCTGGCAAGTCACCTCATGTTCGCAGAATAAGAGAGTTTGTTCGCGAAATTATTTTTGACACTGAAGCGAATGTTATGGTTACTGAATTAGCCTGCCTTGAGCCGGGATGCCCTCCTATTGAAACCGCAATAGTAATCATGGGCAAAATACCCAAAACCTATAAAATAGACAAAGAAATGAAAGACGTGAACTTAGAGGATGTTCGCCAAGTCCTTACTGGCGGTAATGACCATAATCATTAAGTCCTTTTGAAGAGGACTCTTGGTCACCATTGGGGATGCGCTGCTTGAACTCATATTGAGAGCCGTTTGGAAGAGTCGCCCTATAAGCCGGAGACGACATCTTTATGTTTATGCGTGAGAGCACGCTCGAGAAATGTAATTGCCCTCAACTTTGCCCTCAAATAGTTAACATGCATTAGAGCAAATTGGAAACTTATAAAACTGCAGTTAACTTGAAGTAGGCGCATTCGAGCGACCTTAACTCACAACCAAGTCTTCAGATGAGTAGGCTAACTCCTACACCTATTGCGCTTAGTCCAAGCATGATTGCACCAAGTGGGATCAGCTTGATGAGCGGTGTTGTGGAACCACCCGCTGTGCGAGGAGCTCCACCAAAGAAACCGCCAGAAATCAACAATGGCGCTGCAAATAATCCAATCCTTAGCGCCCAAGTAATCGTTTCATTAAACCTAGAATCATCAAGAAGGATCTGGCCAACGATTGCAAGAAGTACTAGAACTCCTGCATGAGCATGTCCTGCACGGAAGTAATCACGCTGTTCTGATGTGACATTCTCAGTGCCAGCTTGGCGCTTGAGAATTGACAGTAAGAAGTAACCGCCAAAGGCGATTGTGGGTAACGAGATGAAAGCAAGGGCATTCATCCAGCGCGCTGCATCAGTCATTTCTTTGAATTGTCGCCTTTATCTCCCCAGGATACACCCGAGGCAAAGAGGATTCGGTTTCCAGAAATAGGAGAAATAAATCCAAACCGCAAGGGAGGCGAAGAAGCAATTCCAGAAGTATTTCCGCGCGAGGGCTTTATCTTCGGCTTCCTTAGAAAACAGTCCCCACCCAAAAACTAGAAAAGAAAAGATTCCCGAGCCAATTACTCCCACCCACAATTCTTTCATCATTCCAAAACTATCTCTTGTTTTGTCCAAAATTTGTCCAAACACGCTAGAAACAAGGTGGTATTAGAAGGAATTAGTAGAACAAGATAAGTTTGTTTTGAGGGTAAATTGATACAAAGAGAAGCTAGGAGAAACCACTAAGAGGGACTGGGGGTCATGTGGTCGGAGGTTCAAATCCTCTCGTCCCGACTGTCTGAACTGCGGTTATCTTGATTTCATTTCTTACTCCTAGTCTCGATACCACTCTTCGCCTTATCAAGGAATTCCTCACGCACTAGACCACTTTTAGACCAAATTAGACCAAATTAAAGGCACCAAAAAATTTAATAGACCAACCTCTGCTAAGACTTTAGGGTGCGTTTTTTAGGGAATATTGGACACCATGGACCCTCATGTTGTTTTTAACCGCTAAATTTTTAATGTGCGCGGCCATGTCCAAGCGGAGCGCAGGATGAAGGCCAGGAGCAGCACCTCGATTCCGATGGAGAGGCCGTAGAAGGACGCCCAGTCCCAAGATTCCCCTACTGCGTTGAACACCGTGACGGGGATGTAAAGCGATGCCACGACTAGGTTCGTGGTGCGGTTCACCCGGGCGGGGAGCGCCATTGAGAGTACGACCATCAGGGCCGGGATCGCGATCACCGCGAGGAACACGGTCAACAACGTCGGGCTGATGTCGAACTCGAAGACGATGCCAGCCCGGATGTCGTCGACGATGCCAGGTTTGTAGAGGTGGAAGACGTCGACGTAGATATAAAGGAACATGAAGCTTGTCCATGCGGCGGCGAGCTTGGCCTGCACGGGGATCGGCGGGCTGTCGAGCAGGTTCGGGGTTTTCGTTTGGATGGTCATCCGTTCTTCTTTCTAGAGGAGATGTCTGTTTCTTGGTTGTCACTCGATTATCAAAGTAGGTGGGCAAGCGCCACATCCTAATACGTACTAGGAGATTTTTGCAAATCGCTGTGGCTTATGGTTCATCACAGATAGAGAGATTTTTTCCGACTTTACAATTTATTTGACCGATAGGGAGATCTTTGCGGGAGTAAAAAGGTAAAAAATGACATTCAATTACATTTAGAAACGGGCAAAAATAGCGGGCAAAATAATATTTACGCTCAAAAACTCGCCCCTTGACTGCGTCCGGCTTATAGGGCGACTCTTCTTAAATAGTAGGTGGGCGGAGGTCAAATCTCTGCTCACTTTCCTATCTCTAGCTTTTTAGTTTTATGCAAGACCTTGAATAAATGTGACAATTCTTACGTTCTC
>VGXN01000009.1 GCA_016873335.1 Phycisphaerae bacterium
CCGCGGTGCTGGTCGGAGCCTTCGAGATACAGCGCGCTTGGGAAGCCGACGCCGCGCGTGCGCAGCACCGAGTGCCACGACGAGCCCGCCTCGAACCACACGTCGAAGATGTCGTGCATCTTCTGCAGCGATGGGATGTCGAGCCCCGCTGGCGCGTCAGGATCCTTCGCGGCGTCATACCCCGCGAGCAGATCCGCGGGCGGCAGCGTGAACCACGCGTCACTGCCCTTCTCCGCCACGATGCGCGCCACCGCACGAACACTCGCAGCGGTCAGGAACGCCGTGCCACTTGGCAGGCGGAACGCCGGGATTGGCAGCCCCCACGCACGCTGCCTGCTGATGCACCAGTCCGGCCGACTCTCCAACATCCCCCGCATCCGATTGCGCCCCCATGCGGGCACGAAGTCAACACGCGTTTCGACCGCAGCGATCGCCATCTTCCGCAGCGACTCGCCGCTGCGGCGTGCGGGTCGATCCACACCGATGAACCACTGCTCGGTAGCGCGGAAGATGACGGGCGTGTGGCTCCGCCAATCATGCGGATACGAGTGGCGGATTGAGATCGCCTTCACCAGATGCCCACTGCGCTCGAGCGACTCGATGACGAGCGCATTCGCATCCCAGACCGACTTGCCCCGCAACCACTCGGGGACCGTGTCGTCGTAGGTGCCGTCGTCCCGCACCGGGCAGTAGATATCGAGCGATTCACGCAGTCCCGTGCGGTAATCGTCCTCGCCGTGCCCGGGCGCCGTATGCACGAGCCCCGTTCCATCTTCGAGCGTCACATAGTCGGCGCCGACGATGCGCCCCTCGCGCGCACAGAACGGATGGCGATATCGAAGTCCAAGCAGCGCCGCGCCATCCGCCTCCGCGATGCGCCGAACATCTGACGCGCCGACCGCAGCCTGCACCTTCGGCAGCAGCTCCGTTGCAACGATGGTGAGCGCGCCGTCCATCTCGACAAGCGCGTATCGGTACCGCGGATGAACGGCGATCGCGAGATTCGCGGGCAGCGTCCATGGCGTCGTCGTCCAGATCATGAAGCTTGGCGTGCAATCACACTCCACGCCGAACGCAGCACCGACAGCGGCAGGATCGACCGCTTCGAAGTCGACATGCACGGACGGATCCTCGCGCTCCTCATACTCGAGTTCCGCCTCGGCGAGCGCCGTGCGGTTGGCGATCGACCAGTGCACGGGCTTCAACTGACGGAACACCAGCCCCTGCTCGATGAGTCCGGCGAAGACCTCGAGGGTCGCCGCCTCGTACGAGGGCTGCATCGTGAAGTACGGCGCCCCATAGTCGGCAAGTGTGAGGAGTCGCTGCATCTGCTGCGACTGCTTGCGGATCACCTTCTCCGTGTACTGCGCACACTCACGGCGAATCGCCATGCGGCGCGTTTCTTCGGGCAGCGCATCGAGTTTGGCGGCCTTTCCTGCCGCGATCAGATCGGTCATGACGCGATGCTCGATCGGCAATCCATGGCAATCCCAGCCGGGGATGAAGTGGCAGTCGTTGCCCTCGAGCAGCACAGACCGCACCACCATGTCCTTCAGCACCTTGTTGAGCATGTGGCCGACGTGGATGTCGCCATTCGCATAGGGCGGTCCATCGTGGAACACGAACGGCTGCGCACCTGTCCGCGCCGTGCGCACCGCGGCGAAAACGCCGCCGCGTTCCCATCGTGAAAGCGTGGCTGGTTCCGCTTGCGCGAGGTTCGCCTTCATGGGGAAGGCGGTCTTGGGCAGGTTGAGGGTCGCCTTGTAATCGCGCGCGTCGGACATGGAGCGCGGGAGTGTAATCCGCACATGCCCCGATGCGCAGCGGCGCGCGATCACTCGGGCTTCGGATCGCCTGGCTTCACCACCTCATCGAGATACTTCTGGAACTCCGCCACGCGGTAGGAGATGAAGCAGAAGGCGTGGTGCAGTGCGAACCACTCGATGTCGGTCGGATCCTTCTGGAGATCGTTGCGCTGGCGGTTGAGTTCGGCAAGAATGGGTTCGACCTTCATGCGGCAAGCGTACGCCTGCGCCCCGCCGCGGTCAGGCGACGACGCCCGCTGTCCCTGCGATCCCATCTCGGGTCACGATGAACAACTCGCTCGTGATCGGATAGGGCAGCCGAGAAAAGTCTCTTGCCACACGCGTGCGGACGCGGTCGATGAACGGCCCCGGTCCATACGAGAGTGCAATGAAGACATCGCGCGCTGGAGTGGCGACATAGAAGTCGCCGCGCAGTTCGCGCGAGAGACGATCATGGAGTTTGGTGAGCAGCAGACGCGCCGCGTCGTAACCGTCCTTCAGTGACAGGAGTGCCGCGCGTCCGCCATCATGGCTGGTGATGACCTGCGCCTGCAGTTCGGGGGTGTGCACTGCAAGGTTGGTGCGCGCCACCGATTCCAGTTCGTCGACCGAGACGCCCCAGCGAACCATCTGCTCGGTGGAGATGCTGACGGTCATTTCGGGCATGTCGAGCACGAACACCACGACCGTTCCATTCACCCACGGCATGTGGGCGATCGTCTCGCGACTCACTCCCTCGAAGATGCTCTCGGGCTGGATGCGCGGCATGATGCGATGCCGAGCCACCGAGAACGGGATCGGCGTCGCGCCGATGCTGTCCCCCTCGAAGACGCGGTCAAAGTAGGAGCGCACGAAGGTCTGGTCGCGCGACGGATCCTGATGCATCATGCGGAAGAGGTTGTCGAGCGCGAACGCCTTGCCATCGATCGTGAGCTGGAGTGGCGCGACGACCTGCACCTTGCGCTGCGCATACCATTCCCGGAGCCAGTTTCCGACATGCTCCGTGAACTCCCCGGACTCTTCCGCAAACCAGTTGGATCCGCCTTCACCCATTCCCTTGCTCCTTCCAGGTCACGCACCATCGCAGACCTGCAGGAACAATCGGATAGATTTCAGGGCACTTCAAGCGAACTGGTCGATATTTCCAGTCGCGCCCCACTTATTTGGACAACTGAATGAAGCAAATCCCGCTTGACTTTTCCCGTTTCTTTGCGAAGGGCACATCCCCTGGCGCGCGGGGTCCGCTGGTCGTGATTGCGGGACCGTGTCTGCTCGAGTCGCACGAGATCCATCGCCGCATCGCTGATGCACTTTGCACATCATGCGCACGGCTTGGCATGGTGCCGATCTTCAAGGGCAGCTTCGACAAGGCGAATCGAACGAGCGTGCGGAGTCCGCGCGGGCCCGGCATCGATGCGGGCTGCGAGATGCTCGCGCGCGTGCGCAGCGAGTTCGGCGTTTTACTGACGACCGACATCCACGAGCCATCGCAGGCGGCGCGCGCCGCCGCCACCGTGGACATCCTTCAGATTCCCGCGTTCCTGTGTCGGCAGACGGATCTGCTTGCGGCGGCGGGCGCCACGGGGCGCGCCGTCAACATCAAGAAGGGACAGTTCATGGCGCCGTCCGAGATGCGCGGCGCGATCGGCAAAGTGCAGGAGGCGGGTTCGCAGCAGATTCTGCTCACCGACCGCGGCACTTTCTTCGGCTACCACCGGCTGGTCAACGATTTCGTTGCTCTCGCGGATCTCGCCGCACTCGGCGTTCCCGTGTGTCTGGATGCGACCCACAGCACGCAGCGCCCTGGCGAGGGTGAGACAAGTGGCGGTCATGGCCAGCACGCCCCGATGCTCGCGCGCGCTGCCGTGGCCGCGGGCGTGGATGCGGTGTTCCTCGAGTGCCATCCCGATCCAGCGTCATCGCCAAGCGACCGCAGCACCATTCTGCCGCTCACGCAGCTCGATCCCCTGCTCACGCAGCTCGCCGCCATCCGCAAGGCGGTCTCCACATGAAGTGCGATCTCTGCAACAAGCCCGCCGTGGTGCACGAGGTGATCATCCAAGGGGGCAAGTCCACGGAACTGCATCTGTGTGCGGAACACGCCATCGAAAAGGGGCTCGCTGTCCCGGCGCAGCAGCCGCTCGCGGACATCCTGCCTGCGCTTGGCGGAGTGGTGAAGGTCGAAGGCGTGATCGGCAAGGGGCAGCAGCAGGCGCGCTGCACGGCGTGCGGATGCACCTTCAGCGAGTTCAAGAAGTCAGGCTCGCTTGGCTGCCCCGCGTGCTACGACTCGTTCATGCCGATGATCGCGCACGTGATCGAACGGGCGCAAGCGGGCGCCACGGCCCATGTCGGGCGTTCGCCCGCACCCTCGAAGGACGCGGAGCGCGTCCAGCACCTGCGTTCGAAGTTGATGAGGGAACTGGAGCAGGCGATCGCTGCGGAGCAGTACGAGCGCGCGGCACAACTGCGCGATGAATTGAAGGCTCTCGACGCGGCGCCGCAGGTGCGCGATGAGTGAGTCATTTTCCGCCGCGCTCACGCAGCTCGGCCCCGAGAGCGATGTGGTCATCACCAGCCGCGTCCGCTTCGCTCGGAATCTGCGCGGGTTTCCCTTCACCTCGCGCGCGAGCGGTCCTGTCCGACAGGAGGTCATGCGGCTCGTGCGCCGCGCCGTCGAGCAGTCCGGACCGCACGCTGACGCGGGCTGCAACCTGCGCTGGATCGACTTGCAGACGGCGACCCCGCGCGACCGCCAACTCCTCTGTGAGCGCCATCTCGTGTCGAAGCACTTCGCGTCGCTCGATGCGCCGCGTGCACTGGCGCTGTCGTCGGATGAGCATGTCAGCATGATGATCAACGAGGAGGATCACCTGCGCATTCAGGCAATCGGCGCAGGCGCCTGCACGCGCGAGTGCTTTGAACGCGCCGCCGGGGTCGAGCGCGACCTGGCGCGCACGCTGCTCTTCGCCTTCCACGAACGGTGGGGATTCCTGACGGCCTGCCCGACCAATGTCGGTTCGGGCATCCGCATCAGTGCGATGCTGCATCTGCCGGCGCTCACGCTCCTCAAGGAGTTGGAACGCGTGAAGCGTGCCGCGCGTGAGTTGCATCTCGCCGTGCGCGGCTACCACGGCGAAGGATCAGATTCGCTCGGCGATCTCTACCAATTCTCCAACCAGACCACGCTCGGCGCGACCGACGACGCGCTGCTCAACGAGTTCCATGGCTCGGTGCTCCCGCGGCTCGTGCAGTATGAACGGGAGGCACGGACCGCGGCGATGGAGAAGGCGCGCGTGCGCATTGAGGACCTGGTGCACCGCGCACTCGCCACGCTTCGTTCCGCGCGGCTGATCTCGGCGGAGTCCGCAGTACGGGACTTGTGCCGCGTGCGGCTCGGAGCCGTGCTGGGGCTGCTGCCGACCGATCTTGCCACGATCCAGCGACTGCTTCTGCAGGTTCAGCCTGCGCACCTTTCCGTGCTGCACCCGCAAGCGCTCGAAGGCGATGAGACCGAACGCGAACTGCGCGCGACCCTCATTCGTGAGGGGCTCGGCTGAAGACCTGAAGTGTCAGCTCGCGTAGATGCGGTCCACGGCGACCGCCGCGGTGAAGTCGCGGTCACTGAGTCCACCCGCATCGTGCGTGGAGTAGCCGAGGCGCACGCGGTTGTAGAGCACATGGATGTCGGGGTGATGCTGTGAGCGTTCCGCCTCCTCCGCGACGCGATTGACAAACCGCATCGCAGCCACAAAGTCGGGGAAGGAGAACTCCCGCTCAATGAGATCGCCCGTGCGTTTCCATGCTGCGACGGAAGGCATGCGCGACTCCACCTGTGCATCGCTCAGTCGTGTCACCATGACTTCGATCGTACTTCGTACCATCCGCCCCCACGTGCCGAGCCCTGCGCCAGACAGCGAAGTCGATTTGGGCCCGCCGCGGATCGCGGTCGTGACGCATCAGGCGAGCGACGCCCATGTGCAGGTGGCGCGCACGCTTGTCACGCGCTTCGGGATGGAGGCGAAGGCGCTCTCCGATCCCGATCCCGCACGCATTGCGATGGCAGTACGCGAGTCGCACGCACTGGTGGTGATCGGGGCGCCCACCGAGGAACTGCTCAGTTTGACCGCCGTTGCGGAGGCCATCGCTTCCATGCTGCCTGTCGTTGCGCTGTGTGCGGAGTCACCGCCCCATCGCCTGCCCGCAGGCATCTCCTTCGCGCTCGCTGCCGATGATGGACCGGATCATCTCGCCGTGGCATTGCGTGCGCTGGTCGCGCGGCAGCGCGATGTGCGACTGCTGCAACTCGATGCGGCGACTGCCATGCGTTTCTCTGGCGGGCTTCGCCGCGAGATGGAGACGCTGCACGGAGAACTCCAACTGGCAGCGTCCGTCCAACAGGAGTTCCTGCCGCGCACCCTGCCGACGCTCGGCGGCATGACGAGCGCCGCGCTCTGGCGCCCTGCCGCATTCGTCTCGGGCGACATTTACAACAGCGTTCGCATCGACGAGCATCACCTCGGCCTTTTTGTCACGGACGCGGTCGGTCATGGCATGCCCGCTGCGCTGCTCACGCTTGTCATCGCGCGGAGCCTGCAGGTGAAGGAGATCGGCGAAGACTCGTATCGAGTGCTGCCGCCCTCGGAGTCGCTCGCGCGCATCAATGCGGAGATGCTGCAGCGCTCCACGCGCATGACGCGCTTTGCGACGGCGATCTATGCGGTAGTCGACACGCGAACGCATGCGCTCAGCGTCTCGTCGGCAGGTCATCTGCCCTTGCTGCACGCGCGCCGCGGAGGACTGTTTGAACCTGTGGAGACACAGGGCGGTTTGCTCGGCGTCTTCAAGGATGAACACTTCTCGCAAGCGAACATCCAACTCCAACCAGGCGACAAGGTGCTGCTGTACTCCGACGGATTTGAGCAGGCGTTCTCCGAACAAGGTCAGGGGGCATCCTCGCCTCGACTTCCCAACCGCCGCTACTTGCAGGTCTTCAACGAGTTCGCATCGCTTGAAGATCCGCAGGCGTTCGTGGATGCGATCACGGGTCGCCTTGAGGAGGAACGCAACATGTTCCCGCTCGTGGATGATGTGACGCTGCTGTGCAGCGCGTGGCGACCGTGAGGTCAGCGGCGCGCGAGGTCAGCGACGCGCGAGGTGCTGCGCAACGGCGCGCGCCACCAGACGCGCCAGCGGATCTGCCTCGAGATTGACTCGATCCCCCGCACGGAGCCCGCCAAGCGCAGTGCATTCGAGCGTGTGTGGAATCAGCGCCACTTCGAAGAAGCCGCTGCCGCACGCGGCAATCGTGAGTGACACGCCGTCCACCGCGATCGAGCCCTGTGCGCAGATGACATCGTCCCAGCGCTGTTCGGCGGTGCTGTCAACGGCGATCCGCACGCGCCACTGACCATCGGTGCGGTCGACGGACTCCACCTGTCCGGTGCCCTCGACATGCCCTTGCACCCAGTGCCCGCCGATCGGATCACCCAATCGAAGCGCGGGCTCAAGGTGCACACGTGTGCCTCGCTGCCATGCACCAAGCGTTGTTCGCCCGAGCGTCTGCGCGACGGCATCGAAGTGCAGCACACCGCCGCCGAGCGACGCCACGGTGAGGCAGATGCCGTTCACCGCGACGGAATCACCGATCTGCACGCGCGCGGCGATGGTCGGACACTCCACCGCGACACGCACGCCTGCCTCGGACCGCGTGAGATCCGTGATCGTGCCTGTGGATGGAACGAGCCCTGTGAACATGCGTCACTTCCACGCCCGAACGATGGACGCTTTCGGATAGTAGCGCCCAAGGATGGCGCGCTCGTCCCGTCCTGCGCGTCCCATCGCCTCCGCTCCATGCTGGCACATGCCCACACCATGCCCGAAGCCGCGGCCCGTGATCGTCGCGTTGGCGCCCTGGATCACGACCTCGCAGTCGCAGGACTTGATGCTGGTTTTCGCATCGCCCGCCGCATTGATCGCGCGGCGGAAATCCTCCGCCTGGATTTGGAGATCCGCACCCCGCGTGGGTCGAAGACGCATGGCGACAGGTCGCCCCGCCGCGTTTCGATCAGCCGCCTCCACGCGCGCAAGTCCATCCAACTTGGCGAGATCGCTGCGTCCGTTGGCAGCGCCCCACGCACGCAGTCGTGTCACGATTGCCGACACGGGAATCACGACCTTCCACGATGCCGCCGAGGAACTGCCGCAACACCCATCCTTGCGTGCGGCACCATCGCCCGTGGAAACGCTCGGGATGTCGTGATGTGGATTGTCCGTCACTGTGCCGAACGCGTTCGCGGGGCGACCGCCGCAGGCGCTCGAGTAATACGCGGGCACCACGCTGCCGGACTCGACGAGCACCTGACCGCGCGTCTGCCGCACGGCATCATTTGCCTTCGCATTGTCGGTCGCGCCAATCCACGCCTGACTCAACTGACCTGCCACCATGTCGTAGTGGCGCCGACCCTCCCAGCGGTCGGACTCCACCGTGGCGTAGCTGCGAGCGGCGATCGCCTGCGCTCGGTACGCGGCAGGCGTCCACGATGGGTACAGCTCCTTTGCAATCACGCCCGGCAGATAGGACTCCATGCCAACACTCATGACGAGGTCGATGCCTTCCTCGGTGGCGTGCAGTCGCATCTCACCAGGCCAGTCCCGGTCGTTCCAGCGGATGTCACCTGCCTTGGTGAGTGGCTCGATCAGCAGCGGTCCACGCGCGAAGACACGCTCGCTCGGCGCTGCACCGCCACCGGATCGCGACACCTTCCAGCCATCGGGCAGCAGGCGTACCGTCAAAGTTCCCTCCGTTGTCCACGCCGCGGAGATCCCACCCCCATCGCCGAAAATCCGCACCTTGCCCGATGGCTTCAAGACCACGGGCTGCGCCAGAGGAAGCGCTGCGAGTCGGATTGCCACCATCGGCTCCGATGTGGGCGGTGTTGGAAGCGGCTTGGGTGGCGGTGGCTTCGGTGCGGCAGGTGGCTCCGTGGCAGCGGACTGCTCCGCGTGCTGCGGTTGTTCGGGAGAACCCTGCGTGACCTGCGCCGATGTGGACTGCTCCACAGCCACCGGGCGCACAGGTGCCACAGGTCGAACAGGATCGGGGGATGAACACGCAGCGATCAGCAGTGCGCTCAGGCCGATGCAGGCACGGTGCCCATGCATCAGAGCCTCGCGCATCCGCACGGATCACTCGAGCGGACGGAGCGACAGACCATGGAGGGCCAACTGCGCCTTGATCTCGTCGAGACTTGTGAGACCGAAGTTCTTCAGTCCCATCAGTTCCGCTTCGGTGCGGCACGCCAGTTCGCCCAGCGTGTGCGCCCCGAGCAGCGTGATGGCCTTTTTCGCGCGGACGCTGAGTTCCATGGTGGACACTGAAATCAGCAGCACGGCTTCGTCATGCTGCCCCTTGAGATACTCGAGGTACTCCTTGCGGTACGCCTGATCCTGACCGCCCTCAAGTGCCTGCCCAAGCCGCAGACCGCGCGCGGCGAGCACGGCCTTGATCTCGCTGATGCTCGACTCGCCGAAGTTCTTGAACGCAAGCAGTTCCGCTTCGGTAATCCGCAGCAGGTCGCCGAGCGTGCGGATATCCACCTTCTTCAGGCAGTTGCGCGCACGACCGCTGAGTTCGAAGTCTGTGATCAGCGTGTTGAGGATCAGGTTCTTGCGAACCTCTTGCTGCTGGGCGTCGGCATCGACCGTCAACTCGGTCACAACGGTGACATCCTTCAGGTACATCCGAGCGCGTGGGTGCGTGGGGTACTCATCCACGACGCGGCGCAGGCATCGCTCCGCACGCGTGAGTTCGTTCATGTCTTCGTACAGGATGGAGAGATTGATGAGCGCGTTCACAGGCGGCTTCTGTCCGAAGCAGATGCGCTCGTACAACTCGACCGCCTCCTCGTCTTCGCCAACGCGGTCGAGCAGGCGAGCGAGCGCGAAGATGGTGTCCACTGCGTGATGCTCGTCAAGCGCCTTGCGGTACGACTCGATGGCTGCGTCGCGGTCGCCCGATGTCTCGCACTGCTGCGCACGGTCGAGGTGTGGCTTGGCCTTCGCAGGATCGCCAGCATGAAGTGGCAACGTGGTGAATGAAGTCATGGTGGTCAAAAAGCTCTTCGGTGTTGGAAAGAACGTGGGCGCCTCACAGACGCCTCAGACGCAACATCATAGCGCAGTATCACCTTGCGCCGCGGCATCCCCCGCAGCGCCGCGTGCGGTCATCTGCAGTCGGATGTTGCGCCATGGACCTCGCTCGAAGCGCCACGCGAGCGCTGCGCCGAGCGCAACGATGTAGAGCGTGGTGCCCGCCCACGGTCCCCACGAGCCCCACCGTGGGAACGCCACCGCGCATCCCCAACCGCCGCCCACGACCAGTATCCAACTGAGCCCGGCGGTGACCAGCCCGGGCCAGAGCGTGTCGCCCGCGCCCCGCAGTGCGCCAAGGTACACGATGCCGATGCCATCGAACGCTTGAAAGACCGCGGCGAGGATCATCACCGACGATCCGATTGCGACGATGCGCTCCAGATCGGCTCCGGACTCCCCCGCACCAAGAAAGATGCGCACCATCGGCTCACGCAGCAGCATCATTAGTGCTCCCCAGATCGACATGTAGACGACACCCATCCAGAGCGAAGTGTGCGCGGCCTTCGCAGCGAGGTCCGGTTCGCGTGCACCGATGCATTGCCCGACAAGCGTTGTGGTCGCCACGGAGAATCCGACCGCAGGCATGAACGACAGATGCATGTACCGCAGCACGATCCAGCCCGCCGCGAGGTGCTCCGTGCCGAATCGCCCGACGAGCACCGTCATGAAGATTGCCCAGCACACCATCTCGTTGCCCTGCTGGAGGCTCGCGGGCCAGCCGACGCGGATCAGATCCCGAATGCCGCCCACATCGATGCGCCACGCCGATCGGGTGCCGTACTGCCGCGCAATCTGCGGACCGAGAAACACGAACGCGGGGATTGCACTCTCCACGCAGATGCCGATCACCGTGGCGATCGCCGCGCCCTGCACTCCCATCGGCGACACGCCGGGCACTCCCGGCAAGCCGAGCGCGGGAAGTCCTTCCTCACCGTAGATCAGCACATAGTTGCCAATCACGTTCACGACATTTCCTGTGATGGCGGAGATGGTGATCACCTTGGGGCGACCGATGCCGAAGAAGAAGTTGGCGATCGACTTTCCGGCGAGGTTCAGCGCCGCGCCGAGCAGCAGCACGCGGCCATACGAGGTCTCAAGTTCGATGAGCGCGCGTTCATGTCCCATCGCTTCGAACGCGGTCGGCAGCCCCCACACCGCCATCGGCAGCAGGAGGATGCCCCAACTGAACACGGCAAACCAAACGCCGCACCACGCGTAGCCAGCGGCGCGCTGCGACTCGCCGCGCCCGACACACTGCGAGACGAATGTGTTGACAATGGTGATCACGCCATAGAAGAACGCCATCGCAGTCCACGCCCACACGCCGCCGTTGCCCTGCGCGGCCAGTTCGAGTCCCCCGAGTTGCGACACCATGAGGCTGTCCATGAACTGCATCACGGTGTAGCTGGTCATCGTGACGACGGTCGGCCACGCGAGGGACCAGACGCGCTGGGCGCGCTTCAATCCGCTGAGATGATGGAAGTCAGCGTGCTGCACCGGCTGCATGGCCAGGGAACCTCGTTGTTGCGCCGCAAACGCCGCGCGTCACAGATCGGCCGTGACCATGTCGCTTGCGCGCCCCGCTGCAACGGGCGGGTGGCACACCTGCGACACGAACGCCTCGAGCCCCTTCACCTGCGCCATCTGCGTGCGCGTTCGGGCGGCATCGAATGCGTCGTCGACGGACTGCCCGGCACGTGCGCCGAGTTCGAGCGCGATCTGCGCTTCGCTCTTGGCGAAGTCGATCGGAAGGATCGCGCGCTCGAAAGACTGGAGGCGACCGCGGGCGTTCTCGAAGCAGCCTGCCTTCTCGATCCATGTTGCCGAGGGAAGCAGCACTTCAGCGTGCGAGTTCAAGCGTGTCGGCAGCGTATCGATCAGCACCAGCCGCCGTGTCGCGAGCGCCGCACCCATCGGCTCGGTGACCCACGCGCTTGGGTAGTTGCCTGTGACCAGCACGGTGCCCGCGCCGGCTGTCGTCAGCGCGGCGACAAAGCCCTCGGCATCCGTGACATGCGCCGCGCCCGCCGGCATCTTGCGCGCGGGCTGCGATGCAGCGAGTGCCTCAAGGACGCGCCGCACACCGCGTGCGTTGGGCGCCTTCTCCGCGTGGATGGTGAATCCGCCCGCAAGCGTCCGATCCTGCCCGCTGCGCGGAACGGGACCGACACCCAACACGGCGGATGGATCGAGCCCGAGCACGAATCGACCGAGCAGGAACGCGTCCTCACAGGAGAGCATCGGCGAGATCAGCGCTGCCAAACGGCCGCTGCGCGCACCAGCCTGCAAGACTTCCACCGCGCGCGCGAGCGAAGTCTGCCACGCTTCACTCGGATCTTCACGGTCGAACGCCGGCTTCCCCCGCACCACTGGCATCGTCAGCCGCTGCTCGCTGTGCACGAACTTCCAGCCGTAGCGCACTTCATCGGTGATCCACCATTGGTTCACCTCGAGGTTCGTCCGCGGCTTCACGCGGTAGACCGTTCCCTCGTTGTGCTCGACCGAGATGTTGTCGCCGCTTGCCGTGATGCCATCGATCGACGGCGTCTTCTTCAGGAACCACACGCGCTGCTGGAACAGGAAGTCCTTGTCCAGCAGTGCGCCGACGGGGCAGAGATCGACCACATTGCCTGAGAGCTCGTTGTCGAGTCCCTTGCCCGGGAAGACATCGATCATCTCCGTTCCGCCGCGCCCCTCCACCATCAGCTCATGGGTCTGCGTGACCTCCTTCGTGAAACGCACGCAGCGTGTGCACATGATGCAGCGGTCGCTGTAGAGCAGCACGTGCTCGCCGACGTCCTTCTTGGGGTTCTTGATCTTGTCTTCTTGGAAACGCGAGTGACTGCGCCCGTACTCGTAGGAGTAGTCCTGCAGGTGGCACTCGCCTGCCTGATCGCACACCGCGCAGTCCACGGGATGGTTGATGAGCAGGAACTCCATCACCGCCTTCTGGTTTGCGACTGCCTTGGGGCTTTCGGTGGTGACGACCATGCCCTCCGCGGCGGGCGTGTGGCAGGTGGGCATCAGCTTGGGAATCTTCTCGAGCTGCCCCGACTTCGGATTGGGCTGACTGATCTCCGCAAGACAGATGCGGCAGTTCGCAGGAACTGAAAGACCAGGGTGGTAGCAGTAGTGCGGGATCTCGATGCCACCTTGCAGCGCCACATCGATGATCGATTGGCCCTTCGTGAACTCGAGTGGAACGCCGTTGATGGTCAGGTGGGGCATGATGAGTTGACGCGTGGATGAGTCCTCTTGTGCGCCGAGCGGCAGCGCATCCTAGCGACCGTCCGCAGCCGAGGCAGCGGATCGCGTGATGCACTCGATCTCGATGGCGCCGTCCACCACATCGACCGCACAGATCTCGACCGTCCGCCCATCGTGCAGCGGATGAAGCGTGGGCAGCTGCTTCTGCGCGGCAGTCTCTCCGTCGAGGAAGCGCCAGGCGATTGCACCGCCCGATGGCACGGGCAGACGCCCGATCGCTCCGCGTGCAGGCTGCAGCCGAACGGCGCCCCCCTCCACGCTCGGCACCACATCGCAGCTGAAGATGCGCCCGCCCGTCTCGAGCAGCAGGGTCATGCAACCGGGGTCGCAGCGCACCTCGGCTGCAACGCCCTCCAGCGGCCACGCAAAGGAAGGATCATGTGAACGCCACTGTGGCAGACGAACGGCGAGCCAGGCGTTCACATCGTGCGCATGAATGCGAACCGCCCAGCGCGCATTCGGCTCGCGGATACGCGAGACAGCGGCGGCGAGATTCTGCTCGAGGCTCCGTGCGCGGTCGGCGCTCGTCGGATCCGCTGCAATCTGCAGCGGGTCCTGCCAACCGCGCGGAGGCAGCGATGCGAGGATGAGACCGGCGGCCGCGAACAGCAGCAGCGCCGCGCCCGCCACAAGCAGGAATACGCCCGCGCGCCGCATCGGGGAGCCGCGCATCTCAGCCCTCGAAGGCCGTCACGCACACCGTGTCGTTCTGTCCACCAAAGCCGAACGAATTGGAGAGGCATGTGCGCACCACCGAGGCGCGCGGCGTGTTGGGCACGTAGTCAAGATCGCATTCAGGATCGGGCGTCGCATAGTTGATCGTGGGAGGCAACATGCCTCGCTCGATCGCCATCACGCAGGTGATGAACTCGACGGCACCTGCAGCCGCGATGAGGTGACCGAGCATGCTCTTGACCGAACTCATCGGCACTTCCTTCGCGAGATCGCCGAAGACGCGCTTCACCGCGAGCGTCTCGATCGAGTCATTCTCCTTGGTGCCCGTGCCATGCGCGCTGATGTAGTGAACAAGCGGACGCCCGTCGCTGCCGCGCGCGTGCGGATCAATCCCCGCCTGCCCGAGCGCCTGCAGCATGGCAGCGGCAGCGCCGCGCCCTTCCGGCTCGATGTCGGTGATGCGATAGGAGTCGGCGCTCGACCCGAATCCGATCACCTCGGCAAGGGGCTTCGCACCACGGCGCCGCGCGTGCGCGAGGGTTTCCAGGATGAGCATGCCCGCACCCTCGCCCATGACGAATCCGCCGCGGGTCATGTCGAAGGGACGGCTGGCCTTCGTTGGATTGCCGGTGCTCGTGCTCAGGGCGGTCAGTCGATTGAATCCCGTCACGCCGAGCACGTGGATCATGGTGTGTGCGCCGCCGGCGATCATGACATCCGCTTCGCCGCCGCGAAGAATGCTGCACGCTTCGCCGATCGCCTGCGTGCTCGCGGCGCACGCCGTGAGGCAGTTGGATGTCGGTCCGCGCACATCGAACTCGCGGGCAATGTGCGCGAGCGGCATGTTCGGCTCCTGCTCGATCTCGCACGCTGCCTGCAGCAGCGAGTGACCGAGCTTCGCCCATGTCGCGCCATCCGTGCGACCTTGCGACGCATCCCACGAGCGGATGTTCGCGGCGAGATAGTTCATCGTGTCGATGACCCCCTCGCCTGCGCCGAGATACATCCCCACGCGCCGCGCGTTCGCGGGTGGGGTCTGATGGAGCTGCGCCTGCTTCCACGCCTGCGCCGCCGCGCCGAGCGCAAACTGCGAGTTGATGCCCGCATTCTTGTGCAGAGCGATGTCGCGGACGAACGGTCGCACGTCGAAATCCTTCACTTCCGCCGCGAAGGTCGTCGGGAACGTGCGCGCGTCGAAGCGCGTGATGGGCGCCATGCCGCACGCGCCGCGCATCAGGGCGGACCAGACCGTCTCAAGATCGTGACCGAGCGGCGTGACCCAACCCATGCCGGTGACCACCACGCGCTCGGCGTCGCTTCGGCGTGCGGCGTTCATGCGATCCTCCCGAGCACCATCGCAGCGCTCTGTCCGCCGAGCCCTGTGGTGGTGACGACGATATGACGCAGTGTTGCCGCCATGGCTCCACGCGCATCCGCATCCACACCGAGTTTCGCGGAGCCGCCCGTCGAGAGCCGCGCAGGCAAACGCTGCTCGCGCAGACAACGCGCTGCGACGCATGCGGCGAGCGCACTCGTGCCCGCACCCACGATGCCGACCTGCGGCGCGACCGTCACGAGCGGCAGCGATGCCGCGCGGGCACCGAAAATCTGCCGAACCGCATGCGCCTCCGCCGCATCGACGCACGCGATGCCGCTGCCCATTGGTACCACCGCATCCACTTCATCGGCGCGAACGCCAGCCTGCTGCAACGCACCTTCGACAGCAGCGGCGATGTCATCACCGGTGTTTGCGAGATCAACGCCCACCGTGTCCTCGCAGCGGCACTGCGTTGCCGCAAAGCCGCAAAGCTCCGCCCACGCCGTCGCGCCGCGCGACTTCGCACTCTCGGCGCTCTCCACGATGAGCAGACCGCCGCCCTCGCCGAGCACCGTTCCATCGGCGGATGGATCGAACGGACGAACCGCCGCCGCGCCATCGCCCCCCTCCGGCACGCGCGCGAGTCGCTGCGCGAATGTCTGTCGCAGCAGACCCATGTAGTTCACCTTGCTCTCGGCGCCGCCCGAGAGGCATGCATCCGCGTCGCCGCGGCGAATCACGCGCATGCTTTCGCCGATGGACAGCCCGCCCGATGCCTCTGCGCATGTGATCGTGTTCGACGGACCCTGACAGTCATGGATGATCGTGACGTGGCACGCGAGCATGTTGGGCAGATACTTCAGCAGCCAGAGCGGCGTCAGATTGTTCATGCCGGTGCGCCCCCACTCGCCGCAATCGAACGAACCATCGGCGGTCTGGCAGGACTGCATCGCGACCGCCAACTCGTCGGAGTCGGCGGGGATCAGACCAGCGCCGATCTGGCATCCGACGCGCGCCGGCGGGATGGTCGGCGTCGCGCCCTCCGCAGTGCCGCGCGTCACGAGACCCGCGGACTGCACGGCGCTTGCGGCCGCCGCCACGGCGATCTCGATGTCGCGTGCCATCACCTTGGTTGCCTTGCGATAGCTCTTGGGAACGATCGCGCGGATATCGAGTTGCTCAGGCGCGATCGTGGCCGCCACCGTGCTGCTGAACCCCGAGGCGTTCCACGCGGTGATCGGGCGGATCGCCGTCGCGCCGCTGCACAGTCCATCCCAGAGCGCATCGATGCCGATGCCGAAGCCCGACACCGGTCCGACACCGGTGATCAGCACGCGTCTGGAAGGTCCTGACATGGGCGGAGGAGGATAACCGCGTGGGCGCGTGGGCGCTCACATACGGCGCGCGACAAGCAACGCCATCTCCAGTGCCTGCTCATAGTTCAGCCGCGGATCGAGCGCAGTCTGATAGGAGCGAAGGAGATCGCCTCCCGCAAGTCCGCGCGCGCCGCCCGTGCATTCGGTGACATTCTCCCCCGTCATCTCAAAGTGAACGCCGCCGAGGTTGGTCCCCTCGCGTCGATGCAGGTCGAAGGACTCCTCGAGTTCACTGAGGATGTGTTCGAACGCGCGCGTCTTCACGGGCACCTGCTGCCCGTCCGCGCCCGCCACCGAAACAATCTCCGTGTTTCCGTGCATCGGATCGCACACCCACAGCACCTTGCGCTTGGTCGCCGTGACCGCACGCAGCAGCGGCGGCAGCAGTTCACCGACGCGCCGCGCGCCGAGTCGGTGGATGAGCGTGAGCCGACCAGGCTCCTGATGCGGATCGAGCCGCTCGCAGAGTTGCGTCAACTGCTGTGGCGTGGTCTCGGGCGCGACCTTGACCGCGATCGGATTCGCGATGCCGCGCAGGTACTCGACGTGCGCGCCGTCCACCTGCGAGGTGCGCGCGCCCAACCACGGGAAATGCGTCGAGAGATTCCACACGCCATCGCGGCGCGGGACCGCGCGCGTCTGCGCGGACTCAAGATCGAGCAGCAGGCACTCATGGCTCGTGTAGAAGTCGACGCGCTGCAACTGATGCACGCGAACGCCCGCCAGCGTTTCCATGAAGCGGAGTCCCTCGCCGATGGAGTCGACCATGCGCTTGTATTCGGAGGCGCGCGGCGAGTGGCTGACCCAGTCGAGGTTCCACTGCTCCGGATGGTGCAGGTCCGCGAAGCCGCCATCCACGAGCGCGCGGATGAAGTTCAGCGTCATCGCGGAACGCGCGTAGCCGCGCAGGAGCAGTCGTGGCTCGGGGCGGCGCGCTTCCGCGGTGAAGTCTGGGCGATTCACGTTGTCGCCGCGGAAGGACGGCAGTTGCGTGCCGCCGCGCGTCTCCGTGTCACTCGAACGCGGCTTCGCGTATTGCCCAGCGAAACGCCCGATGCGAATGACGCGTTTGCGCGAGGCATGCGTGAGCACGAGGCTCATCTGGAGCAGGATCTTCAGTTGACTGGCGATGCGAGAGGAGTTGCAATCGGAAAAACTTTCCGCACAGTCGCCGCCGTGCAGGAGGAACCGTTCACCACATGCCGCCTCCGCGAGTTGCGACTTGAGCCCCGCGATCTCGCCGCTCGTGACGAGCGGCGGCAGTTCCCTGATCTCGGCGATGATGCGGTCGAGTTCGGCGCGGTCCGGCCAGAGCACCTGCTGCTGCGCGGGGCGCGCTCGCCACGAATCGGAGTTCCAGTCGCTCATTCGGGGGCAAGGCTAGCGCGGCACGATGCGGGTGACAGGACTTGAACCTGTACGGGTTGCCCCACTGGAACCTAAATCCAGCGCGTCTGCCAATTCCGCCACACCCGCTGTGTACGCGTGCTTCGTACGATGATACGCATGGGCCTTGCGCAGACCGCTGCCACGAAAGTGATGCCGCTGCTGACGCGTCTCCTCATCGTGGCCGTGCTGCTGCCTCTCGGCTGGCGACTCGCGTTCTCGACCGTCTCATTCTCAGCCGCAGAGTCCGCTCGACTGCAGGGAATCGGCATCACGACGACGGGCGTGGACTTCTCGAAGGTGCGTTCCACGCTGCCCGGCAACTCGGCTGCACCGCAGGCTGCACCAACGACGGCGACCGCTGCAGGCGCGCCGATCAGCGAAGGGCGCGCGCTCTACCGAGTTTCGCTGACCGCGGACGAAGCTGGGCTGCCCGCGCCTGCGCTCGCGGGCTGGGTGACGGCGGGCCTTCTCCTCGTCGGCAGCGTGCTCGTCGGTGCGGGTGCGTTCACACGAATCACCGCCGCGCTCCTCGCTCTGCTGAGCGCGACGGCCTTCTGGGTGGACTGCGTGCCCGCGCTTCGCGGCGGCTACTGGTCGCTCGATGGCGCCTTGCTCGTGCATGCGGGTGCGCATCTCGCGCTCTTCATCTTGTGCGCGAATCTGCTGCTGCTCGGCGGCGGTGCGCTCAGTGTGGATGCGGTGCTTGGCGGTGGTGGCGGGCGAAGTGCGAAGGGCGCGGGCAACAAGGGCGGTGGTGGCGGACGCAAGGCGGGCGGCGATGGTCGCGCCGCGGACAAGGAGTGACGGATGCGAGGGAGGACTGCCGTGTCGTGGGCGCTGTCCGCTGCGGCGCATGCGCTGCTTGCGCTGTTGCTGCTGTCGGCGGGCGTTGCACTGCTTCCAGCGGAACGGAAGGAGGCGATGCTCGGGGATGGGGCGGCGTTCCTCTTCGAGAGCACGCCCGCCGTGAAGTCCGCACCGCAACCCCCTGCGGTGCAGGCAGCCGTTCTGCCGACCCGAGAATCCGCCGCAACCGCAGCGATCGCTGTGCAATCCGCGAGCGACACCGCCGCGCGCATGCAATCCTCCGCGGAGTTGCAGCGCGACACGCTCACCGCAACGCTGCCGATGGTGGCGCGCCCACTCCAGACTCCATCCACGATGTTCGCGATGGCGGGCATTCGACTGCCCACCGTCAGGCGCGTGGTGTTCCTGCTCGACGCATCCGGATCGATGATCGGCTGCTATCCCGCCGCGGTCGATGCGGTCATCGAGGCAATCGGCAGGCTCAGCGATGAACAGCAGTTCGCCGTCATTCCGTTTCAGGCGGGCGATGCGATCCTGCCCGAAGGAGATGCGCTGCGCCGCGCGGGTGCAACGCTCGGGCAGCGTGGTCGCGATCAGCTGAAGGCGTGGCTGATCGACAAGATCATCCCATCGGGCGGGAGCAATCCGACGCGTGCCGTGGGTGCTGCGCTCGCGCTGAAACCCGACACGGTCGTGATCGTCAGTGCGGGACTGCTTGGTGCGGGCGACACGACGCGCGATCGTGATGTGCTCCTCGCGGAACTCGATGCGCTGAATCCGCGGGATGCGCGTTCGGGTCGGCGCCCTGTGCTGTTTGCGTGCATCCATCTGATGCAGCAGGAGCCGCTTGGCGCGCTTGAACTCGTTGCGCGCGAGCATGGCATGGCGGGTTCCTATCGGTTCCTGCCGCGCTTGACGGATCTGCGCGCGACGGGCGATGCATCGCTTGCGCTCGACGATGAACTAACGCGCGGCGTTGCAGCCGCGGTGGAACGCGCCAAATCAGGCGACATCGCGGCGGCGCGCGTGGCGCTCCTGCGCATCGGGCTCGCGCATCCGCTGCACGAGGCATCGCCCGCCGCACTGCTCGCCGCTGCGGAGATTTCTCTCAACCATGACCACGACGCTCGCTCCGCGCGGCGACTTGCCGTTGCCGCAGCGCAGGGCGCACGCTCCTTCGGCCTCGGCTCCCTGCAGGAGCGCGCCGAGGCAATCGCGCGCGATCCCGACGCACCAATCCCGCCCGCACAGACCACGGAAACGAATCCATGATGACAGTCACTCTTTCAACAGTGCTTCTTGCGCCGTACGCCACCGACCTTTGCTCATCGCTCGCCCCCCCGCTGCTGACCTCACTCGATGGCGCCCGCGTGTTCTTCTACTCCGCGAGCACGATGCCCGATGGCTCCGTGCGAACGGAGTGGATCGGCAGCGCGATCATCTGGATCCTCATCGCGATGAGTCTCGTGAGTGTCGGCATGATCATCTCGGGCGCGCTCGCGCATCGGACAGCGGCGATCGCGCCGCCGAAGGCGCTCGCCGCATTCGGCGGCGGCGGCGGCGGACGCGCAGCGCTCGAATCCGCTGCTGCGCTGCCGTGTGACGCTGGGCGCATCGCGCGTGCGGCGTCCGAGGCATGGATGCGCGGTCGGAGCGAACTCGTCGATGCCGCCGAACGCACCGCGGTCGAGTGCGCCGCGCGTCGATTCCGCACGCTGGAACCGCTGCATGTGCTCGCGCAGATCAGCCCGATGGTCGGGCTCTTCGGCACGGTCTACGGCATGATCGTTGCGTTCCAGGCGGTCGCCGCGTCGGGCGGACAGGCGGACCCTGCGCTGCTCGCCGGCGGCATCGGCACGGCGCTCGTGACCACGTTCTGGGGACTCGTGGTCGCGGTCCCCGCGCTCCTCGCCTACGCGCTGCTTCGCAACCGCGTGGACGCGGCGCTGGCGAGCACGCTCGAGAGCGTCCTTCACGCCGCCAAGGATGCGCCCGAAGTGGGGAGCGGGGCGCGGTGAAGCCGGCGGTCGCGCGCATCTCGGTGATCGATGCGGATCTCACGCCGCTCATCGACTTGGCGTTCCTGCTGATCGTCTTCTTCGTACTCGTTGCGCGCATGAGCGGCGAACAACTTCCCGCGATCCCTTTGCCCCAACCGAACGATGTTGCCGCGACTCCCGCTGGCGCTGGGCGCCGTCTCGCGGTGAATGTGCTTGCGCAAGGTGGCAGCGCGCTCCTCACGTTCGGTGGCGAGCGCTTTGCGACCGATGCCTCGGGGCTCGACCGACTCGCATCCGCGATCGCGCAGCGCCTGCGCAGTGATCCGCAGGTGCCCGTCGACATTCGGGCGGACCGTTCGCTTGCGTACCGCGAGGTCGAACCCGCCATCGATGCGATCACCGCCGCAGCAGCACAGGTGGGAACGCGAGTGACGATCCGTGTCTGCGCGCTGCAGGCGGAGGGTGGCACGCCATGAACGCCGCCCGCGCCATGCACGGCACTCGCGTGCGCCTTGCGATGACGCCGATGATCGACGTCGTCTTTCTGCTGCTGGTGTTCTTTGTGTGCACGGTGCGCTTCGAGCGCAACGAAGCGGTGTACACGCTGGACTTGCCGCAGCGCGGACGCACCGCAGATCCGCTGGCGCTGCAGGAGCGTGCGCTCGTGATCCGCGTCGGTGCGCGCGCGGGCGATGCAGTGCCGATCGACGTGCAGGCGGATGGGCTGCGTGAACGCCCCGCATCGTTGGATGCACTGGCAGCGACACTCATGCTCGTTCGGCGAGGCGCCGCTCCGGACGCGGCGAACGCGGGGCTCTTTGTGGCGGACCATCCCGTGCTCATCGCGCCCACGAGCGACTGCGGCTGGCAGGATGCCGTCGACGCGTTCAACGCAGCCGTGCGCGCCGGATTCCGCAACATCGGTTTTGCACGGAGTGGTGCATGAGCAGGTCCTTGCCGCCACGCCCACTGGCACGGAGTGCATTCGCCGCGGCGGCTGCGTTCACCCTGATCGCGCCGACGGGCGCCACCATCGCCTTCGCTGCGGCTTCCGCTTCGGTGCAGTCCACCCCGACAGACACCGCATCACAGCGACTTGCGGAAGATGACTTTCTCCGCGGCATCGGCGATCTCGCCCTGCTGCGCGCGCTGGATGATCTGGACCGAACCGAGCCGGCGCGTGATCCGCAGTCGACCGAGGCACTGCTCCGCGCGATCGCGCGCGAGCGAGCCACGCTGCGCAGCGATGCTTTCTCGCTCCCCGAGCGGTTGCAGTCGCTCGATCGATTGCGCACGACGCGAGCCGCGCTGGTGGCGCGCGACACGCGTGATCCCTTCTCGGTGCTCTGGATCGGCGATGCGGCGGAGGACGAACTCTCGCTCGCGTTCTTCGGCGCGGATGGCGGTGCGGATGCGATCGCAGGGTCGTCGGGGTCCGCGCTCGTGCCGAGGGCACGAGCTGCGCTCGACCGCGTGCTCGCCCTGCTCGATACCGCCGACGCGCGCGCCGCGTCCATCCCGCCGGACAGCGTTCCCGCTGCAACGCCGCTCGCGCAGCGCCTCGACAGCGATGCGCGTGCGCGTCGTCCATTCCTGCGCGCCGCCGTGCGCGCCATGCTGCTTGCGATGGAGCGGAGCAGCGACTCGGCGGCGGCGAGTCGGGAGCGACCCGCGAAGGGCGCCGCGCTCCTGCGCGAACTCACCGAGCTGCGCCCTCAACTTCCGCCTCGCCTGCGCCCGGAGAGCGATCTTGCGGAGGTTGCTGCGGCTGCGGTGGCGGCGCAGTGCGATGCCGCGCGGTACGCCGCCGCACGCATCATTGGTGCGCGTGATCCGACGCTGACTGTCCTCGCGCGGCTCCTCAGCTGCGACTGCCTCGTGAACGAGCGCCGCGGTGAGGAGGCCGTTCGTCAGCTCACCGCGCTGCATGCTGTGCAAGGACTCTCGACGCCGCTTCGGCTGCTCGTGGCGGATGCGATCGTGCGCACCCGAGGAACGCTCGGCAAGTCACCGACCACTGAACTGACGCTGCGCCCCTGGATCGACACGCTCGACCGCGCGCAGGCTTCGGAGCGCGCGGGCGTTCGGCGCGCGGTGCTCGAACGCATCGCTGGCGCCGCTCGCGGACAACCTGCGTACGGCGATCTTCCTCCGCTTGCCGAGGTTGCCCTCGCGCGCGAAGCTCTGCTGGCGAATCCCGCGGACCGCGCCGCGCTCGCCCGCCTCGCGCCACACGCCACTCAAACACGCAACGCCACCGCGCAGGTCGCCGCTCTCGAAACGATCGCGGACGCAGTGGTGGCTGCGCGAATGTGGCCCGAGGCTGCCGATGCGTACCGTGCGCTTGCACTCGCGGCGTCGCAGGAACCCGTCTCGCTTCCGGCGATGCAGGCGGCGCTCGACATCGAACTCGCACTCGACCGCGCAGACCCTGCGGGACGCGAGGCGCAACTCGAAGAGACGCTCGGCTTGGCCATCAACCGTTTCCCGGAGTTGCCCACGCGACCGGCATCACTCGCGCAGCTTGAGGCGCTTCAGATACGCCGATTCTTGCAGCAGGCGCTGGCTGCAGGACCCGAGGAACGCGCATCGTTCGCCCAGCAAGCGGCGAATGCTGCGCAGCGACTGACGGATCTCGACGCTGCTGCGCGCCGCGCAGGGCTCGATCCCGGCAACCGAGTGAGCGCGACTGCCGAGATGGCGCGCACAGCCGCCGACTTCCTCGCGCCCAGCCCCGCGCAGGCGATCCGCGCGACTGCCCTGCCCTCGCGCGAGCAGTGGGAGTCATGGAGCAAGTTCGATGCGCAGCGCATCCTGCGTTTGCGTCTCGAACGCGCCGCGACGCACGCGGCAGAGCCGGCGCGAACCATGACGGCTGAACTCGCGCTTCTGCCTGAATCCATGCTCGATGCACGAACACCCGCCGCGCTCACTGCCATCACCAACTTCATGAGGCGGCAGGTCGAGCTGGCGGGCGAGGCCAATCTGCAAGGCAGCCCGCTGTCGGTGCAGCTTGCTCGGCGCGCGCTCGCAGCGGGGCAGGCGTGGGAAGCGCTCTCGGCCACTCGAGGCGGAGATGGATCGCCCCAACCGCTCACGGCCGCGTTCGATCGCCTCGCCGCAGATGCCGCGCTGCTCGCCCAAGAGTGGGAGAACGCCATCGCACGCGCCGAGACCATCGCGCTTGCGAACGCAGCATCGGTTGACGACCAGCGTCGGCTCGTCGAGGCACTCTCCTTCGCGCACCGAGACGCTGTTCGGCAGGGGCTCCAGGATCTCCGCGATGAACGGCGTACGCGCGGCATGAACGCGGCGCGCGCGCTCGAGGCGATGGCGCCCGATGGAACCCCCGCGTGGTGGCTCGCGCAGAGCGTTCAGCTGCGAATTGCCGAGGAATCGGGGCGAGGCGGCGAGCCGGTCCTTGCATCGATCGCTCGACTCCGCGCAGCGGATGCATCGCTCGGCGGTTCGCTCATGAGCGCGGACATCCTCGAGACCGAACGCGCAGCCATGGCAAGCGTCGCGCGCATGAAGCAGAACGCACAAGTCCTCCCTGCAGCGAGAGACGGCGAGTCACAAGACTCACCCGCCGCCGCGCTGCCCGTCAATCGCTGATCTGCCGAAGTTCATCGCGCAGGATCGACGCGAGCGCGAAGTTCTCGCAGCGCACCGCGTCACGCAGGCGCTGCTCGAGATCGGCGCGCTGACTCGACGGCAGTTTCGGAATGAACGCATCGCGCAGCGCGCGCAGCATCGCCACCTCCGTCGGCACAGCGTCGCGTTCCTGCTGCAGACGCTGCATGCTCCCGAGCGCGCGGTCGATCGCTGCGAGCGCGCCTTGTGTGTCGCCGCGCCGCGCGCATCCGGTCGCTTCCGCACGAGCCTGCAGCAGGATCGCCGCGAAGCGAATCGACTGGAGCGGCACAGGATCGATCTCTGGCAGCGCGTTCTCGACAAGCCACTGCATCGCCGATGCGTTGCGCGTGCAGTCGGCTGCAGCACGATCGAAGGCACCAAGCAGGAACCATGCACTCGCCCGCTGATGGAAGAGCTCCGCTTCCTGCCGCATCGCATCCGCCGCATCGGGTCCCACCCGCCCCCCCTTTCCCCGAGCCGCGTCCCAAACCGAATCGAACCCGCCAGGACGCCCGCCATCGGGGCGCCCCACCCCCTCAAACTGAAGCAAACCCGCTTCCAATCGCACCTGAAGCCGTTCCAGCCCATCCGCCCCCACGAAGAGTCGCGCCCGCGGACCCTCCCCCTGCCACGGCCAACGGGTGAGGATTTCCCGAATGTCATCGGAGGGGTTGCCTTCCGGAGCAATCATGGGCAAAATAGTAAGTCCCGACGGAGAGAGTCGCCAGCGGCGTGTTGGCGAAGTTCGGAGCATCGCAGCGAAGAGGTGTGCGTGGCGAAGTCAGTCGTTCAGAGTGAGATGCAGATGTATGTGCGTGAGATCAGTCACGTCGCTCTGCTCACGCCTCAAGAGGAACGCACGCTCGGTTGGAGCGTCATCAACGACAGTTGTCCGCTCGCGAAGGAACGCCTCATCACCGCCAACCTGCGATTGGTGATCGCCATCGCGAAGGGCTATCTGAACCGCGGCATCGCACTCCCCGATCTGATCGAGGAGGGAAATGTCGGACTCATCCGTGCCGTGGAAGGTTTCGATCCGGCGCAGGGCGCGCGATTCTCCACCTACGCATCTTGGTGGATCAAGCAGGCGATCAAGCGAACGCTGATCAACGCATCGCAACCGATCCACGTTCCTGCCTACATGGTGGAACTGATCGGGCGGTGCAAGTCCGTATCGAAGGCGCTCGAAGAGAAACTCGGTCACGCGCCCACGATGTCGGAACTCGCCAAAGAGATGCAGGTGCCGCTGGCAAAGCTGCATGTCATTCGGCGTGCGCTGCGGGCGTACAACACGCCCAATCAGGTCACCGTGACGGGCGCCGACGGCGAAGTCACATCCGCGAGCGATCTCTTCGAGGACACGTCCTCGAAAAACCCGACGAAAGCGGCAGAAGATGATGAGATCTTGCGCGTCATCGTCACGCTGCTCGACACGATTGACCGCCGCGAGGCGGAGGTGCTTCGCCTGCGGTTCGGCCTCGATGGCACGGAACCGCTCACGCTGAGTGACGTGGGACAGCGCGTTGGACTGACGCGCGAGCGCGTTCGACAGATCGAAGTCGAAGTCCTCGGACGGCTCGGTCGCCAACTCGGCAGCAACCAGTCACTCTCTCTTCTGCTCAAAGGTGCAGCCCAGACCTCGACACGGACGTCCGCGCGGGGGGCAGGTCCGAGCGCGCCGCGATGTGCTGGGCAGGCGCCAACGATTCCAGATCTGCTGTCGAACAAGCGGAAGCCCCCCAACAGCGGCGAGCGATGTACGCCCTCCACGCCGCCGAAGCAGGGACCCTAAGTCCGCGTCACCGACGTCACGCGCATCAACTCTTGCGGTAGAACGGGAGCGGCTCGACGCGCGCCGCGACGGTCGTTCCACGCAGGTCAACTTCCACTTCGCTGCCGACATCAGCGAGCGCCGCATCGATGAACGCCATCGCGATCGGACGATCCAGACTCGGAGAGAGGCAGCCACTCGTCACGCGACCAACGACTGCCCCACCGCGTCGCACTTCCATGCCCTGCCGTGCGCTCCGGCGCCCTTCGAGTCCGAGCCCCACCAACTTCCGCTTCGGTCCATCGCGTGCAATGCGCCGAAGCGCATCTTGCCCGATGAAACGCCCTGCACGCTCATCGTCGTCACCCTTGTCCAACTTCACCGCGAATCCAAGCCCCGCGGAGATCGGATCGGTTTGCTCATCGATCTCGTGCCCGTACAGCGGCATGCCCGCTTCCATGCGCAGCGTGTCACGCGCCCCAAGCCCCACGGGCTTGATGATGCTCGAACCATCCTTCGCGCCCTTGAGGAACATGCCAAGCGCCATTTGCGCCATCGCGCTTCCGAGAATCACCTCCACACCGTCCTCGCCCGTGTAGCCCGTGCGACTGACGATCATCTTCACGACGATCAGGCTCTTCTGCACGAAGCGGTAGCGTTTGAGTTTCGGAATCTCGCTCGACAGCGTGCTGATGATGTCCATCGCCTTCGGTCCCTGCAGCGCCACCATCGCGGTGGATTCGGTCTGATCCTCCAACTTGAACGCCATCTCGCCCTTGACCGCGGCGAAGTGCGCGAGAAGCTTCGCGCGGTTCGAAGCGTTGCAGACCATCAGGTACTCCGCCTCATCAAAGCAGGAGATGATCACATCATCGAGACAGCCGCCCTGCTCGTTGCACACGAGCCCATAGCGACACTGCCCCACCTCCATGCCGAGCACTTGCCGTGTACACACATGATCGAGGAACTTGCGCGCGTGGCGACCTGAGAAGCGCAGCCTGCCCATGTGCGATACATCAAAGAACCCTGCGGCCGTCCGGCAATGTCGATGCTCCTCGATGATCGATGAGTACAGCAGCGGCATCTCCCATCCGGCGAAATCCACCATCTTGGCGCCGTGCTCGAGATGGAACGAATGAAGCGCTGTGCGCTGCAGTGAGGCGGTTGTCATGGAAGAAAGCCTAGCGTCCGCGGTCGGGTGGCGTTCACACATCCGAGCGCGCCTGGCAACAGTCCGCCGACGAGCGCACCCGCCACGGGTAGCCTTCGCTGCAATGAGGGCGTGGCGCCATGCTCGACTCCAAGCGGCACTCTGGACGGTCTGCGCGGTCGCGTGGATCGCGGCTGTTCCGTCCAGCGCCGAAGCGACCGACGCGCGTTCGTGCGCGAGCCTCGCAATCGACGACGAATCGCTTGCCGACCGTCCCGTCACGGAAGTCGTGCTGCAGGGACTCAACCGTGTCACCGAGCAGGAAATCCGCAACAACATGCGCGTGGCGGCTGGGCAGCCCTTCGATGCGTCGGCCGTGAAGGATGACATCGCCACGCTCTACCGCCTCGGACACTTCGATGCGGTCAGCGCCGACGCGGAACTGCTCGATGATGGCACGGTGCGCGTTCGCTACATCCTCGTCGAACAGCCGATCGTGCGCGATATTCAGGTGGTCGGCAACAAGGTCATCTCCGATCAGGAACTGCGCGGCGTGATCTCGCTGTATCCAGGCGGTCCGCGTGATGACTTCCTGCTGGAACGCGCCGTCGAGAAGATCCGCAACCTCTACCGCAGCAAGGGAAACTATCTCGTGGATGTGGAGGTCGATGAATCGCGTCTGGTGGAAACCGGCATTCTCATCTTCCGCATCGTGGAAGGACCGCGCGTGCGTATCCGCGAGATCGTGTTCTCCGGCAACCAACGGTTTGATACGAATCAACTCGGCGCGCAGATCAAGACAAAGCCGTGGGTCTTCATCTTCTCGATGGGCAATCTCGACGAGAGCCAACTGATCGATGACGTGGCCGCACTCGACAAGTTCTACAAGGATCGCGGCTTCATCGATGTGCGCGTCGACAAGCGCGTCGAGATTTCGGACAACGGCAAGGAGGCGAAGGTGGTCTTCCTCATCGCCGAGGGGCGGCAGTACCGACTGCGGTCCGTGTCCATTGAAGCCGCCGACGGCACGCCAGAGGGAAAGCCGCGCGTGATTCACGCAGAGCAGCTGCTTGGCCTGATGACCATTCGACCGGGCGATGCGTTCACCGAAGACAAGTTGGCGAGTTCGGTCGAAGCGCTCAAGCGCGCCTACGAAGTCATGGGCCATGTCGATGCGCGCGTCGATCAGACATGGATTCGTATCGGCGAGGAACCGGAAGTCGACATGGTGGTCTCGGTGCGCGAGGCAACGGCAGTCCGCGCGGGACTCGTGCGTATCCAAGGGAACTACCTCACGAAGGACAATGTCGTGCGGCGCGCGCTTCGCATCCAACCTGGGCGACCGCTCGACGGTCTCGAAGTCGAGCGCGCCAAGATTCGCCTCGAGGAAACGGGGCTCTTCAGTTCAGCGACCGTGACGCCGCAAATCCCCGCCGCGGACGCTCCAGACCCGACCACGCGCGACGTGCTCGTCGAGGTGAAGGAGCGGAACACGGGCAGCGTCAACTTCGGCGTCGGCGTCGGCACCGACACGGGGTTCTTCGGCACAGTTTCGCTGAACCAGCGCAACTTCGACATTGCCGACACGCCGCAGACGCTCGATGAACTGCTGAACGGGCGTGCATTCCGCGGCGCAGGCCAATCGTTCTCGCTGGCAATCTCTCCTGGTATCGATGTCTCCAACTACTCGATCAGCTTTGGCGAACCACATCTGCTTGACTCCGACATCGGCTTCGGCACAAGCCTGCTTTACCGCAAACGTGTGTATGTCGGCTTCAACGAAGACCGCATCGCTGGTTCCTTCGCACTGTCCCGTCAGTTCGGCGAAATGTGGGTCGGGTCCGTCCGCACCACGCTGCAGTCGGTGACACTGACCAACCTCGCGTCCTCGACTCCTGTCGTGGTGTACGACCAGCGCGGCCCTGCATTCATCAATTCGGTCGGCGTCTCGATGGCTCGAACGAATGTCGACAACCTGCAGCGCCCCACCCGCGGTACGCGGTTCGAGGCGGATGTCGCCTACTTCGGATTGTTCGGCGGTCCCTACCAGTTTCCGCTGACGGCGGCCAGTTGGACAACATGGCTGCCGCTCGCGGAAGACTTCTTCGGTCGCAAGAGCGTGCTGAAACTGAACACCAGCGCGGGCTACCTGTACAACAGCAACGCACCCGTCTCCGAGCGCTTCTATCTCGGAGGTCGCTCCCTTCGCGGCTTTGTGTTCCGCTCCGTGAGCCCGCTCAGCCCAGAAGCAATCGGGGCCGATCCGCCAACGCCCGCGACGATCTACCCCACCACAACAACCGGCACTCCAGACGGGCTCCCCAACGGTGATCCGATCGGCGGCATCTTCCGCTTCTTTGCGGGGGCGCAGTACGAAGTGCCCGTGTTCGACAAGTTCATTACGGCGGTGGCGTTCTGCGACAGTGGAACGGTCACGGACAGTCTCACGCTGAACCCCTACCGCGTCTCGGTCGGCGGCGGCCTGCGGCTCTACATTCCGCAACTCGGACAAGCCCCGCTCGCGTTCGATTTTGCCGTGCCCATCGTGAAGTACACCACCGATCAGACGGAAGTCTTCAGTTTCACGGCGGAACTGCCCTTCTGAGCGCGGTGCGCTGTATCGACGCGGGGCAGTGCCGTACACTCCCGCGGATGATTCCAGCTTCCTATCGGTCCCCGCTTGCAATCGCTGCGCTCGCTGCCGGACTCCTCGTGGTTGCGGGCAGTTCTGCGTACACGGCGGTCCGTTTGGCTGCCGCCCCATCCGCCGTCGCCAATGTCGACATCCGCCGCATTTTGGACAAGATCCAGCAGCGCGGCGAGATGGAGATCGAGTTGACGCAGATGGGCAACAAGTTTGAGCAGGAACTCAAGACGCGCAAGGAGCAACTCGAGACGCGCGCGCGCGAGTCCGATGCGATCACCGATCCTTCCGAGCGGCAGAAGTTGCGCGATGAACTTGCGCTTGAGCAGCTCCAGTTGAAGGAGTGGGCGACGGTGAAGCAACAAGAAGTGGACCGCGAGCAAGCGCTGCGTTGGGAGCAGCTGTACCGCCTCATCGTGTCCGAGGGCGACAAGTTGGCGCAGTCCGAGGGCTACCAGTATGTGCTCGTCTATGACGGTACGGCGGAGTTCCAGCGTGATCGCCGAAGTCAAGCCCCACTTGCACAGCAGGTCTTCGACCAGATCGCGCGCCGCCGCGTGCTCTATGCGTCGAAGGCTGATGACCTCACCGAAAAACTCATTCTTCGCATGAACAACGCACGCGCCACGCCCGGCACCACTTCCACTTCGCCCAAGCCCTGATCCCACCCTGCACACGCTTCCCGCGCCCACGCGTTCACCCCTCTCGTCCGACTCTGGAGTACCTCGACATGAACAAGCCCGCATGGATCATCGCAGGCGTCGCACTCGGCGCACTGCTCACGCTCGCAGCAGGATTCCCGACGGCGCCCGCCGTCATCGCATCCGTTGACCTCGAGAAGGTCTACCGATCACTCGATCAGATCAAGGCGTCCGAGGCCAAGAGTCTTGGCGTGAAGAACACGCTCGAGAAGCAGCTGACTTCCATGAACGACGAAATCCGCGGTTTGCAGGAGGATCTCGACAGCTACCAGGTCGGATCGCCCGCGCACAACGAGGCGCAAGGCAAAGTGATCCTGAAGGCCGGCGATCTCTCCGCGCTTCAGAACTTCGCTGAACTGAAGATGCAGTCGGAACAGGCGAACACGCTCCGCGAGACCTACGCGACGATCCGCAGTACGTGCGCAACTCTCGCCAAGGAGCACAAGATCGACTTCATTCTGCTCGACGACACGATTCCGACCATCACACCTTCGGACGTGCAGGGCACCATGGCGCAGATCAACGGCCGACGATTGCTGTTCAGCAATCCGTCGCTCGACATCACGGATCTCCTGATCGAGCGCATGAACGCCGACTTCCGTGCGGCGAATCCAACGGTCGCGCCCGCTCCCGCCGCAGCCCCCGCCGCGGCCGCAACCAAAGGCTGAACACGATGGCGTTGACCGCACGGGAGATCGCGACCAAAGTCGGCGGAACCCTCGAGGGTTGCGGCGACCATGTCGTGCGCGGTGTCGGCGATCTGCGCGGAGCACGCGAAGACGATGCGACCTACATCGCCGATGCCAACTACGCGCGGCTCTGGCAGGACTGCCGTGCGCGCGTTGCGCTTGTTTCCGAGGGTGTGGATGTGGCTGGACATGACCCATCCAGACGGACGCTCGTTCGTGTTGCGCAGGCCGAGATCGCGATGATCTCGCTGCTCGAGTCGTTCGCGCCACCGCCCGAAGCGCCGGCGCCTGGCATTCACGCCACGGCGTGCGTCGAGACAGCGGGCCTCGATCCGAGTGTCTCCGTTGGTCCGTATGTATGGATCGCACGCGGCTGCACGATCGGCGCGGGTGCGGTCATCCACTCCGGCGCGCGCATCTATGCGGGCGTCCGCATTGGAACGCGAACGGTCATTCATGCGAACGCAGTCATCCGTGAACGGTGCGAGATCGGGAGCGATGCGATCGTCCACGCAGGCGCGGTGATCGGCACGGAGGGGTTCGGCTACCGCCCCTGTCCGAGCGGCAAGGGACTGCTGCGTATTCCACACCTTGGCAACGTCGTCCTCGAAGATGGTGTCGAGATCGGCAGTTGCACATGCATCGACCGCGGCACATTCGGCAGCACGCGCATCGGGCGCGGCACGAAGATCGACAACCACTGCCAGATTGGGCACAACGTGCAGATCGGCCATTCCACCGTAATCGCAGGGCTCTGCGGCATCGCAGGCTCCTGCACCATCGGCGACTGGGTTCGAATCGGAGCCGGGAGCGGCATCGCCGATCACCGGAATGTCGGCAGCGGCGCGCAGCTCGCGGCGCGCACGGCGCTCATGCATGATGTGCCCGCAGGCGAAATCTGGGGCGGCATGCCTGCGCGCGAAATCAAGGTTGAGATGCGCCATGTGTTGGCGCTGCAGAAGCTCTCGCCGCTCTTGAAGGACCTGCAGCGGCTTGTGGAGCAGTCGCGCGCGGCGCGTTCATCCGCGACAGCAGGTTCACCACCCGCTGCGCCATGACTTCGATGCCACCCGAGCAAGATGCCACCGCTGAAGGTCTCACCGCAGCAGCCGCGCGGTCGCCGTCGAAGTCCTCACACGAAGCCACGCCAAGCACGGGGCGCCAGCGCACGATCGCTGCATCCACCATCGTTCGCGGGAAGGGACTGCTCTTCGGCGTCGATGCGGAAGTCGAGTTCGTTCCTGCGCCGCCAGGATCAGGGATTGCATTTGAGCGGATCGATCTGACGCCGCCTGTTCTGCTGCCCGCGCTGATTGATCACGCCGTCTCGCGTCCGCGGCGATCCACGCTGCGCGTCGGCGACGCCAGCATTGATACGGTCGAACACTGCCTCAGTGCGCTCGTTGGACTCGGCATCGACAATGTGCTGCTGCGAATGCGCGGCCCTGAGCTGCCCTGCGGTGACGGCTCTGCGCTGCCGTTCTTCGAGCCGCTGCGATCGGTTGGCACCGTGGAGCAGGATGCGCCACGGCAAGTGCATCGCATCACCGAACCGATCGTGCTCGAGGAAGAGGACTCGATGATCGCCGTCCTGCCATCGGATGAACCTGGCATGCGGGTTTCGTATGAACTCGACTACTCGAGCGTCTCGCGCCACATTGGGCGGCAGAACTGCTCATTCGATCTCGCGCGCGACGACTACGCATCGCAGATCGCACCCGCGCGCACCTTCTCGCTGCGGGCTGAGGCGGAGGCACTCTGGGCGGCGGGCATGTGCCGACACCTGACACCGCGCGATGCACTGGTCGTTGGCGACGACGGACCGATGGAGAACGCCTTCCGATTCGCGGATGAGTGCGTTCGGCACAAGGTGCTCGATGTCATCGGTGACCTCGCACTCTCCGGCGTGTCGATCCAAGGCAAGGTCGTGGCGCAGCGTTCCGGGCATGACCTGAATCGGCGGCTCGCGCGCCGCATTCGTCAGCAGGTGGAGGCCGCCGCGCGCCTGCGGCTGGCGGAAACCGGTCGCGTGCTCGATGCGCGCGCCATCGCACGCATCATGCCGCACCGCTACCCGATGCTGCTGATCGACCGCGTGGTGGAGATCGAAGGCAACCGCCGTGCCGTTGGCATCAAGAATGTCTCGATCAACGAGCCGTTTTTCCCCGGCCACTATCCAGGAACGCCCATCATGCCCGGCGTGCTCATCGTTGAGGCGATGGGCCAACTGGGCGGCCTGCTCCTGTCGCAGACGCTCGAGCACACGGGCAAGGTCGCCGTTCTGCTTTCGCTCGACAAGGTGAAACTGCGCAGGGCGGTCACACCTGGTGATCAGCTCGTCATGGAAGCGGAAACCCTCCGCGCAAGCGCCCGCAGCGCTGCCGTACGCTGTCGGGCATGGGTACAAGGCAAACTGGCGGCGGAAGCACAGATCCGCTTCATGATGATCGACCCGGAGTTCGAATGATGGACAGAATTCACCCCACAGCAATCATTGACCCCACGGCAGAGATCGCCACATCCGTGACCATCGGCGCGTATTGCACCATCGGTCCGCGGGTGGTCATCGGCGAGGATTGCGTGCTGCGCAGTCATGTCCATGTCACCGCCATGACGCGCATGGGCCGTGGAAACACGATCCATCCGTATGCGATCGTCGGAGGCGACCCGCAGGACCTCAAGTTCCACGGCGAACCGACGTGGCTTGAGATGGGGGACTTCAACACCATCCGCGAACACGCCACCATTCACCGCGGGACGGGGAACGGCGGCGGCGTGACGCGCCTCGGATCACACAATCTGGTGATGGGCAATGTGCACATCGCCCACGACACCATGATCGGCAACCACTGCATCTTCGCCAACAACGCCATGCTCGCCGGACATGTGCATGTGGATGATCACGCCAACATTGGCGGCGGTGCAGGTCTTCATCACTTTGTGCGCATCGGCTACTGCGGTTTCGTTGGTGCGATGTCGCGCGTATCGAAGGATGTTCCGCCGTTCATGCTCGTCGAAGGCAGCCCTGCGGTGATTCGCGGCTACAACGCCGTCATGATGAGCCGCGTCGGCATGCCCGAGAGCGAACTCGAAGCGGTCAAGGAGGCGTACAAGCGGATTTACCGCGCCAAGGGCGGCGACGGCACGAGCAAGATCACGGGGCTGCTGCGCGATTATCCGATGTCGAAGGCGCTCCGCCGCATCGCCGAGTCGATCGAAGCGGTGAACAACGGACTGAATGGGCGTTCACTCGAGACCGCCCGCAAGGACAACAAGCGAGCCGCTCGGACTGCGCGCGCCTGAGGCACGTCGCCCCCGCCAAGCGGTCTCATTCCCCGCGCTTCGCCCACACCCCCCCGCTGCGGATACAGTGAAACGCCCATGTTGAGTCCAGCCAAGGCAGCCCGCGTCGACGAACTCATGGAGAGAGCGCAGAGCGCTCTCCAAGCTGGGCATTGGTTCGAGGCGGAACGGGTTGCACAGCGCGCGCTTGAGATATCGCATCAAGCCTCCGACTTCGGTCGAATGCGTCGCATTCTTTTGCCGCTGCTCGAGTCGCGCCGTCAGCGCATGCAGATGGCGGCAAACAAGGCGAAGGTGACTTGGGTTCGTGGTGAGTTGACGGAAGACCATCTTGTTTCGCGGGGACTGCACATGCTTGAGCCCCCCCATGTCGGAGCTGATGCGCGTCGAATCCGTCTGACGGCACTTCGGCGCGAGGTGCCAGCACTGGTTCTCTGCCGCGAGCCAACGACGCAGCTTGGGCTTGTTCCCATCGTTGCCATCGGGCTCATCACCGTGCGTGCGCGCATCGGACCTCCAGAACATCCGGACAAGCCCTCCAAGCAGTGGTTCCTGAAGGCGCTCGAGTTGCTGGGCGATGCTGCAGTCGGGATGATTGATGGTGGGCTTGATGCGGTGCGACAAGTGGACCATGCAATGTCGCTCATCGATTCGGTTCCGGACCACGAAGGTCTTCACATGACCATCATGCGCCTCTGCGAAGCAGCGGAGCGGGAATCGCACGAGGCAGAAGCCATGCAGAAAGCCAAGACCTCCGCACGGGCCACCGAGCGTGCCTCCGACTGAAGTTGCGACTGGCTTTGAACCCATCGCCGCGCTGTGCGGCGGAATCCCAGCCCAAAGCGCGACCCTGTATCACGAGATTCGCTTCAGCGTGGGCGATCCCGCCGTCCTGCTCACGCTTCGCCGCCAAAGTGGTGGAACGCACCGCGTTCTCCTGATCCGCGACATCGAACTCGACCGCGCACGAATCAATGCGCGTGCGGATGCGTTCCATTCGCCTGCGGACTTCACCCCCGTCGGCGGACTCTCTGGCAACCGCGAAACAGCGACAGCCCAGTCCGCGGCGGAGTGCCTTCGCCGCCACGGCGTTCGCCATGTGCGGATCGATCGCTCCACGCCATCGGTCTTCTGGCACGCACTCGTGGAGGCGGGACTGGAAGTGTCGTGTGATCTCGACACTTCAATCGCTCGGCGCCGCGCGAAGGATGCGCAGGAGATCGCTTGGCTTGCGCAGTGCCAATCCGACACCGAGGCAGCCGTACGACTTGCCTGCGAGCTTGTGGCGCGATCACAGGCGAGCGCGGATGGGACGCTCATGCACTCTGGCGAACCGCTCACCTCCGAGCGCGTCCGAAGTGCTATCGACGCGTTCCTGCTTGCGCGTGGATATCAGAACCCAGAGTCGATTGTGGCGGGCGGTCCCACCGCAAGCGACTGCCATGCACACGGTCATGGACCGCTTCGTACGGGCGAGCCCGTGATCGTCGACATCTTTCCAAGACAGCGGCAAACGATGTACCACGGCGACTGCACGCGCACGGTGGTGCACGGCGCCATTTCGGCCGAGATTGCCCGCATGCATGCCGCCGTTGCGGCAGCCAAGCGGGCCGCGCTTGCGGCTGTGCGCGCGGGTACCACGGGCGAGCAGGTGCACGCCGCCACCACAGGCGAGATCAGCGCAGCCGGATTCCGCATGGGGCTGCCTGCGCCGAATGAGAACTGGGACGATGCGCGAATGACCCACGGCACTGGGCATGGCATCGGGCTTGAGGTGCACGAGCCGCCGCTCCTCGCACTGCAAGGACCGCAGCTTGTGGTGGGTGATGTCGTGACGGTCGAGCCTGGCCTTTACCACCCTCGCATTGGCGGCATCCGAATCGAGGACATGGTTGTCGTGACGCAGGATGGATTCGAGAACCTCGGCTCGCTCCCCGAGGGTCTGGACTGGAAGTGAAGCGCTGATGCCGAAGTGCGGAAGGCAGAACGGCTTCGTGCTCACGCGCGCGTGAGTTTGCGGTACTTCACGCGGGTTGGTGCAGCCGCTGCGCCGAGTCGGCGCACGCGGTCCGCTTCATACTCCGAGTAATTCCCACCGAAGAAGAAGACTTGGCTGTCGCCTTCAAAGGCGAGGATGTGTGTGGCGACTCGGTCGAGGAACCACCGATCGTGGCTGATGATGACCGCGGTACCACCGTAGTTCTCGATCGCTTCCTCGAGCGCACGCATCGTGTTCACATCGAGATCATTGGTCGGCTCATCGAAGAGGATCACATTGTTGCTCTGCCGCAGCATGCGGGCAAGGTGCACGCGGTTGCGTTCACCACCGGAGAGCGATCCAACCTGCTTCTGCTGCTCGGTTCCACTGAATCCGAAGCGCGCCACATACGCGCGGCTGTTGATCTTCACGGGACCGAGCATCAGTTCCTCCGAACCACCTGAGATCGCCTGCCAGATGCTGTCGGTCGACTGCAGGCTGTCGCGGAGTTGTTCGATGTAGCCCAGATGAACCGTCTCACCCACGGTGAATGTGCCGGCATCGGGCTTCTCCGTACCGAGGATCATCTTGAACAGCGTGGTCTTGCCGGCACCGTTGGGACCAATCACCCCGACCACAGCGCCCGCGGGAATCTCGAAGGACACGCGGTCGAGCAGCAGCCGATCCCCGAAGGACTTGGAGACTTCCTTTGCGTGGACAACGACCGTTCCCAACCGTGGACCGGGCGGAATGAAGATCTCGATCTCGGCCGCCTTTGCGCGCGACTGTTCGTCACTGAGCATGCGCTCATAGTTGCTGATTCGTGCCTTGCTCTTCGCCTGACGCCCCTTGGGATTCTGTCGGATCCAATCGAGTTCGCGCGCAAGCGACTTCTGCCGCACGCTTGCCTGCCGCTCCTCCACCGCCAGTCGCTTCTGCTTCTGCTCGAGCCACCGCGTGTAGTTGCCGCGGTACGGAATGCCCATGCCGCGGTCGAGTTCGAGAATCCAGCCCGCGACATTGTCGAGGAAGTATCGATCGTGCGTGACCGCGATCACCGTCCCCGGATACCGCGCCAGATACTGCTCAAGCCAACCGACACTCTCGGCATCGAGATGGTTGGTCGGTTCATCGAGCAGCAGGATGTCCGGCTTCTGCATCAGCAGACGAGTGAGTGCGACTCGGCGACGCTCGCCACCCGAAACCGTATCGAGCGTTTGGTCGGAGGGCGGACACCGAAGCGCATCCATCGCCATCTCGATCTGGTTGTCGATAGTCCACGCATCGACCGCATCGAGTCTCTCCTGCACACGTCCCTGCTTCTCGATGAGACGCTCCATGTCTTCCGCGCTCATCTCTTCCCCGAACGTGCCGTTGATCTCATCGAACTCGCGCAGCAGGTCGAAGGTCGCCTGTGCACCCTCGCGCACCACTTCAAGAACGCTTCGCTTTTCATGCGCGAGCGGTTCCTGCTCCAAGAAGCCAACGGCAAACCCAGGCGAACGCTCGATCGTCCCCTCGAACTCCCTGTCCTCCCCCGCGATGATGCGCAGCAGCGTCGACTTGCCGCTTCCGTTCAACCCGAGAACGCCAATCTTGGCGCCGGAGTAGAAGCTCAGCGAGATGTCCTTCAGAATCTCCTTGCGATTGACCGACTTCGACACGCCAAGCATCGAGAAAATGATGCGGACTGACTCTGGAGTCCCCTTTGCTGACTGTGCCATGGAACGCCGAGTCTAAAGGTGGCTCCCGAGGCGCCCTGGGCGATGCACATGCCCCCTTTGGATCGCAACAAGCGACACAGACGATCCCTATTTTGCAAATGCGGCAGCATTTCCTATTTCGGATAACCAATCGCATTTCACTGGCGTAGCGTGGGTCCCGATGGCCACCGCCCCAGCCACCGATCTTGCCCGCGAAGGCACCTCCAGATTCAGGGATCTGATTGCCAGCCTCCCCGTCTTCTTCGTAGCCCTGCCTCTCTGCCTCGGCATCGCACAGGCATCGGGCGCGCCGCCGTTTGCTGGACTTGTTGCCGGCATCATCGGCGGCATCGTGGTCGGGCTGCTCAGCGGCTCACACATCAGCATCTCAGGACCCGCCGCAGGGCTGACCGCCATCGTCCTCGCACAGATTCAGGGCCTCGGATCGTTCGAGGCATTCCTCATGGCAGTCGTGTTGGCAGGCGTGATCCAACTCGGCCTCGGCTTCGCGCGTGCGGGAGGGCTGGCCAACTACTTCCCATCGAGTGTCATCAAGGGACTGCTCGCCGCCATCGGCATCATCATCATCCTCAAGCAAGTCCCCCATCTGATCGGATACGACGTCGAGCCCGAAGGCGCAGAAGCATTTGTCGAGCCTGATGGACAGAACACTTTTACCGCACTCCTGAGCGCGTTCTCCAATCTGCTTCCAGGCGCAGCACTCGTCGGGCTCTCGTCGCTTGCGCTCGCCATCGTGTGGGATCGCACGCCGCTGAAGAAGACCATGCCCAGCGCTCTGATTGCGGTGCTGTTCGGCACGGTCCTGAGCCTCATTCTCATGAAGGCCGAGTCATCTTGGGCCATCGTGGATTCGCATCTCGTGAGCGTGCCCGTGGTTGGGAGCGGTGGCGTGCAGTGGGGCGATCTCATCACACTGCCCGACTTCTCGCGCGCACTCGAGCCTGCGGTGCTTGTGGCGGCGGTCACTCTCGCGGTCGTTGCATCGCTTGAAGCACTGCTCAACCTCGAGGCAACGGAGAAGCTTGATCCGCAGCGGCGTACCGCACCACCCAACCGTGAACTGCTCGCGCAAGGCGTGGGCAATACGCTGTCTGGGCTGATCGGCGGTCTTCCGATGACATTGGTCATCGTTCGAAGCTCCGTGAACGTGAACGCCGGTGCACAGACGCGTCTTTCGGCGATTACGCACGGCGTTCTGCTGCTTGGAACGGTGCTCCTGATCCCGACACTGCTGAACACCATTCCGAAGGCTGCTCTGGCCGCTGTGCTGGTCGCGACCGGATGGAAACTGGCGAGTCCGCAGATGTTCCGCAGCGTGTGGAGACAGGGCAAGACCCAGTTCATTCCGTTTGTGGTCACGATCATTGCAATCGTCAGCACCGATTTCTTGAAGGGCGTGCTGATCGGGCTCGCCGTCAGCCTGTTGATGGTGCTCATTGGCAACATGAAGCACGACTTCCGAGTGCTCAAGGAAGCGCATATCCACGGCATCGTGCACCGCATCGAGCTCATCGGGCAGGCCACGTTCCTCAACCGTGCGGCACTGCTGACCACACTCAGTTCGTTCAAGCGCGGAGAGCAGGTCATCATCGACGCGCGACTCGTGGACTACCTCGACTCCGACATGGTTGCCATCCTTCGCGAGTTCACTGAGGAGACAGCGCCACGAAAGGGTGTCATCGTCAGCATGCTCGGTTTCAAGAATCGCTACGACCTGAAGGATCAGGTGCAGTACGTCGATGTCAGCACGCGCGAGGTGCAGTCCGCAGCAACACCGCTTCAAGTCTTGCAGACGCTCAAGGAGGGCAACGAACGTTTCGTCTCGGGACGGCGGCTGAATCGCGATCTGATGCGGCAGGTGGATCAGACCGCTGCAGGTCAACACCCTCTTGCGGTCGTGCTTGGCTGCATCGATTCCCGGGCGCCTGTGGAACTCATCTTTGACGCAGGCATCGGCGACATGTTCATCGCTCGTCTTGCAGGCAATGTCGCAAGCCCGAAGGCGCTTGGAAGCATCGAGTTCGCATGCAAGGTGGCTGGTGCTCGACTCATCCTTGTACTCGGGCACACCCGCTGCGGCGCCGTGAAGGCCGCTTGTGATTTTGTGGCGAAGGGTCTCGATCCGGTGGAAGCAACGGGACTGACCAATCTCCCGTCCATCACCGATCCGATCTCCGAGGCTGTTCGCATGGAGACGACCATCAAGGATCGCCGCGACGCATCCAACGAGGCGTTCGTGGACCGAGTGGCGACCATCAATGTGCGAAACGCCATGCGGTGGATTCAGGACAACAGCCCGACCATCTCAAAGATGCTCGCCACGGGCGAAGTCGCGCTCGTGGGCGGCATGTACGACATCAAGACAGGGCGCGTCGAGTTCCTCGACGAGGCGGCGGCGATCAGCCTGGTTGCACCCGTTTCTGCCGTGACTCGATCAACCTGACGACGATCACCCACGCTGCGTGCGGCGCCAGATCCACGCGGTCATGAAGAGCAGCGCCGCCATCAGCACGATCGTGGCACCGCTCGGCAGGGATGCGTGATAGGACAGCAGCAATCCGCCCACCACGGCCGCCGCCGCCGTTGTCGCCGAGAGCCACAGCATGGGCACCATGCGACGCGTCAGGAGCGCTGCCGTGGCCGCTGGCGTGACGAGAAGCGCACTCGTGAGAACCACCCCCACGACCTGCACGCCCGACACGACGGCGAACGCGATGAGCACAAGCAGCAGCGCGTGCAGTCGCTGTGAACGAATGCCGATCAGATCCGCATAGGTCGAGTCGTACGAGGCGAGTTCCAACTCCTTGAACAGCGCAAGGATGACCGCGAGCACCAGCACCGCGGCGCACAGCATGAACAGAAGATCGCCCTGTGCCACCGAGAGCAGATTGCCCAGCAGCAAGTGGGAGAGGTCGCGCCAGGATCCGATGCGTGCGGTCAGCACCACACCGAGCGCGAACATGCCTGTGAAGACAACGCCAATGGCTGCATCGTCACGGATGCCGCGCCGCCGCGAGGTGCGCGAAGACAAGACCGCGATGCCGAGCGCGGTGACAACGTTGCTCGCGAGCGCCCCAGCCATCAGGCTCAGTCCCTTCGCCTGCGCGATCACCAGTCCGGGCAAGGTCGTGTGCGACATGGCTTCCCCGACAAATGCCATGCGACGGAACACCACGAAGACCCCGAGAACGCCGCATGCGACGCCCGCTGCGAGCCCCGCCGCCAAGGCGTCGCGCATGAACCCATGCGTCCACGGTTCGAGCAGCCAGTTCATCGAGCGCCTCCACGGACCGTGCCGTCTTCGATCGACAGCACATCATCGAAGGGAAGATCGTGCGTTCCCACATCGTGGGTTGAGACGATCATCGACTTCCCCGCGCGTTGCAGCCGATCGAGGAGCGCACCAACGAGCACTCGTGAGGCGGCATCCACCGCATTGAGCGGTTCGTCCAGCAACAAGAGGTCGGACTCCTGTGCGGCGGCGCGCGCGAGCAGCAGCCGCTGCTGTTGCCCGCCCGACAACTCGCCAATCGGACGGCGCGCGATCTCCGTGAGCCCAAGCGATGCGAGGACGCCATCCACCACAGCATGGCACTCCGCGCTCGGTCGGCGCAGCCAGCCCGTGTGCACAAAGCGACCCGCGAGCGTGAAGCGCCGGACATCCACAGGAAAATCCCAGTTGATCGACTGCCGCTGGGGGACATAGGACGTGCGGTGGTGACACGCACCAACGCGCAGCCCGAAGACACGAATGTTCCCACCACACATCGGCAGAAGCCCGGCGACCGTTTTCAGCAGAGTGCTCTTGCCCGAACCGTTCGGCCCCACGAGTGCAAACCGCTTGCCGATGGGCAAGGCAAAGCTGACGTCATGCAGGATCGGTGCGGCACCTGAGTGCCCTGCCGCAACGCCGTCAAGTGCGAGCGCGGGCGCCCCCGGATCGGGCGCATGCAGATGACGACCTCCGTAGGAGAGCGCCGTGTCCTTCACGGCTGAAGCGCCTTGACGATCGCCTCGGTGTTCCCGCGCATCGTGGCAAGGTAAGCACTGCCACCCATCTCCGTGGACGGCGACAGCCCATCGAGCCGCAGCGTTTCGACCAACCGCGTGCCCGACTCGCGTGCAACGACTTCAGCCGTTCGCGACCGATGTGCGACATCACCAAACATCACTGGCGCACCAGAGGTGCGCACGGAGGCGACAAGTTCAAGAATGCGGGTGGGGCTCGTATCCACTTCATCCCCCGCCATCTCCACACCGATCACCTGAACGCCGTACCGCGCGCCCCAATGCCCGAGCGCTTCATGCGTTGTGACGATCGTTCTGCGTTCCGCGGGGATCTTCGCCACCTGCTCCTTCGTCCAACGATCCAGTTCGCGGAGTTTCTCTCGCATCACATCGGCTCGGTCCCTGAACGCCGCTGCATCGGCGGGGCGGCGTTCCGCAAGCGCCTGCTGCAGACGATCCGTCATCGTGATCATCTTGATCGGATCGTGCCACGCGTGCGGATCGATGCCGCCCTTCGTCGGGGCATCGTTCGCGTGTGTATGGGTGTGGTCAGGGTGATCGCAAGACTGTCCTTCCTGTCCAAGCCCATCCGCCAGCATCAACAGCTCCGCCTTGCTGCCCGATGTGGAGTGCATCTTCTTGAGATCCGCATCAAGACCAAGACCGAACACAATCACCAGTCCAGCGCGCGCCACCTTGGCAGCATCCGCAGGGGTCGGTTCCGCATGGTGCGGATCGCCGCCCAAACCGCCAACTCGCACAACTTCAATCGCGCTGCCACCGACCGCTGCCGCGAGATCAGCAGTGACATCGCTTGCAACGACCACCTGCAACTTTGGCTGCGCTTCGCTCGCCGATTGAGCGGTGGCAAGGGCAAGACATGCGGCGACGGCGAACATGAGTTCGCCATCATAGGAGGTCACGCGACGACTGCTCGCCCGCACGCAAGCAGAACCAGCAGCAACTCGCACCGCTCAGACGGCACTCGATACTCCCGCGCCATGGCCAAGCGATACGCATCGAGTTGCGGCTTGTGATGCTCGACGCGCTCCTCGATCCACGCGTCAAGTTCCCTCCCCGTTGCGTGGCTCGGCGGCTGATCCGTCTTGAAGTCCACCACTTGCAGGCGCTCCCAGGCTCCAGGCTTGCCGTGCAGCACCAATCGATCGATCGAACCCTCTTGAATACGCCCGCCTGACAGCAGCGACAAGAACCTGCGCTCCCGCAGCGCGATGGCGTTCCCTTTGGGACGCGCCAGCGACTGCCTGATTTCTGGCGCCTGAAGCTGCTTGATCGTGTCACGCACGCAGTCTGTGATGGAAGCGATGTTTGGATAGGTGATGCTCGGCTCGATTGCTCGTGCGATGGTGTCCGCATCGGGCTCCCAACCGTCGCTCCACTCCAGCCGTTCGCACACGGCATGCGCGAGCGTGCCGCGGTCAAGTGCCGCCCGCTGTGCGGGACCCGATGCGGCAACATCGGCGGCATCGCCGCGCCTTGCGGTCGCGGCTTGCTGTGAAGCGATCTCGGCCGCGAGCCCGCGCCGCGGCGTCCGTGGAGCGGAGGGAAGCGGCGGCGCGCTCCTGCGCACACCCGCTTCGAGCGCAGGCCGCGAGGCGTCGATCCACGACTCGTCTCCTGCCCGCGACAGAACTTCACTGTGAGCGAGTGCCTCAAGCAGGATCGAACCATGGGACGTATTGCTCTTGGGGACCTTTCCGGGTTTGGGGGTCTTTCGATCAACCATGATGAAGAGCCCCCGCTTGGCGCGTGTCAATGCGACATAGAGCGCACTCAACCTGTCCTGCAATGCGAATCGCTCGGCGGAGTCGTTCACTTCACCAACTGCACCCTTGCGACTGATGGATGAGACGCCAGGTGCCACACGGTCATGCCCTAGACCGCGGTACGGAATATTCCGTTCCACGGCCAACGGCTGTGGGTGGTGGCCAGCCTGTTGTGCGGGCGTCCCGAAGATCACGATGTCCCACTCGAGCCCTTTCGCTTGATGGATGGTGATCGATTCAATTGGCTGACCTTCAACATCGCGGCAATCTTCCTGTTCGACTGCCTCCACAATCTCATCAAGCGTCATGCCTGCCCGCTCTGCTCGGGCGATGACATGCAGTGCGCGGTCGAGACGCCGACAATCGCCCGCGGCAATCAGACCACGGCGCGCGATCTCCACGCGCCACTCGTTCAGTGTGGCGGCGACGGTCGACTTCGCGAACTTCCCAAGCAGTTCCTCCGATACATCTGCTGACTTCTTTCGTTTCTCCGGCCAAGGATGCGCGCTTTCGACGCCCACACCCCACACATCTTTCAGGGGCGACATCAGCACACTCAAGAACGCCGTGCAATCCATCGGATGCGCGGCGACTCGGATCGCATCGAGGAACGCCAAGACAACTGCACTATCGCGCAGACTCCCCCTCGCTCGCAATGAGCAGCCGGGCGACCCGTCAAGGGCACGGATACGTTCAGCCACTTCGCTCGCATCCTTGTTCTTCTGATGGATTACAGCTATACGGAGTGATCCTTTGCTGCGCTTCCAGAGGTCCACCGCCTTCCGTGCGCACGCCTCAAGACGCTCCGCGCGCGTCTCGGACTGCGCGATTGCGACCGTGCCCATGAGTTCACGATTTTTCTGCGTCGCCCGATGCGGTTGATAGATTTCGAGCCA